>CAZWMB010000067.1:0-3005 GCA_964634635.1 uncultured Lachnospiraceae bacterium | reverse complement strand
TTAGATAAGAAAAAAACGCGGGAGGGACGATATGAAAAAATTTATATCATGGAATGTAAACGGTCTGCGCGCGTGCGCGGGTAAGGGCTTTGAGGATTTTTTTAAATCCGCGGACGCGGATATTTTCTGCGTGCAGGAAACAAAGCTCCGGGAGGGACAGATTGACTTCGCGCCCGACGGCTATTACTCGTATTGGAATTATGCGGAGAAAAAAGGCTATTCCGGCACGGCGGTATTTACAAAGGCGAAGCCGGTAAGCGCCGCGCGCGGTATCGGTATTGAGGAGCACGATCGCGAGGGCAGAGTCATTACGCTTGAATTTGAGGATTATTTTTTTATAACCTGCTACACGCCCAACTCCCGGCGAGGGCTTACGCGTCTTGATTACCGCATGGATTGGGAGGATGCGTTCCTGTCGTACATTAAAACGCTGGACGAAAAAAAACCGGTCGTTTTCTGCGGCGACTTGAATGTCGCGCATAAGGAAATCGACCTTAAAAATCCTCAGTCAAATCATAAAAACGCCGGCTTTACCGACGAGGAGCGCGGTAAATTTTCGGCTGTGCTTGACGCGGGTTTTATTGACACATACAGATATTTTTACCCTGACAGAGAGGGCGCGTACTCGTGGTGGTCATATATGTTCCACGCACGGGAGAACAACGCCGGATGGCGTATCGATTATTTTGTGGCGTCAGAACGGCTGAAGGACAGGCTTGTGTCGGCGGATATTCACACAGACATATTCGGCTCCGACCACTGCCCTGTCGAGCTTGTGATTGAATAAGATAAGATATACGTATTTGAAAAATTTCTTCGCGGCTGTGAACGCCCTATATTAGCACATACCGCCGCGCCGACAGCATATAAACAAATTACAGAATACGGCCGCTTGAAATTTTGGAATTCTTAAATATTGACATTAAGGACAAATTTTGATAATATCATTATGTATAATTTTTTTAAAACAGTGGAAGGAACGGTGATTTTTATGTCTCCAAGGGCGGCATTGATTATGGGCAGCGACTCTGATTTTGAGAAATTGAAGGGCTGCGTTACAAAATTGAAGGAATTTAAGATAGAGGTTGACGTAAACGTCATATCCGCGCACAGAACGCCCGACAGGGCGGCGGAGTTTGCCAAAAACGCCGAAAAGAACGGTATTGAGGTTATAATTTGCGCGGCGGGCATGGCGGCGCACCTTGCCGGAGTTATCGCGGCGCACACGGTTGTGCCGGTAATCGGCATACCTATAAGGTCGACGTTTGACGGCATGGACGCGCTTCTCTCTACCGTTCAGATGCCGCCGGGTATACCCGTGGCGACAGTTGGCGTCGACAACGGCACAAACGCCGCGATTTTGGCGGCGCAGATACTTTCTCTCAAATACGGTTATTTAAAGGACGAGCTTAAAGCCGCAAGGGTAAAAATGGTCGAAGGCGTAGAGAAAAAGAACGCAAAAGTGCAAAAGCTGGCAGGTGAAATATAACGCGGGGTAGGTATCGCGCGCAATCCCTACTATTATAGAATAACCGACGCCGAATATGATATATCGGGCGTTGCGGGCGCGCATTATTCCTATATTTACGGAACAGAAATAAAGAAATTAAATTAAAAAGGAGATAAAGACATGAGCGAAAATGCGTACAAACAGGCGGGCGTAGACGTTGAGGCGGGTTACGAGTCGGTAAGGCTTATAGGAGACGACGTTAAAAAGACGGCTATCGAGGGCGTTTTCGGCGGAATAGGCGGCTTCGGCGGCTTATTTGAGGTTCCTAAGGGCTATGAAAATCCTGTGCTTGTATCAGGCACGGACGGCGTGGGAACGAAAATAAAGATTGCCTTTCTTATGGATAAGCACGACACGATAGGTCAGGACTGCGTAGCAATGTGCGTAAACGACGTCGCGTGTTCCGGCGCTAAGCCGTTGTTTTTTCTCGACTACATAGCGATAGGCAAGAACGTTCCCGAAAAGGTAGCGGCTATAGTTAAGGGCGTGGCGGACGGCTGCGTTAAGGCGGGCTGCGCGCTTGTCGGCGGCGAAACCGCCGAGCATCCCGGACTTATGCCGGAGGACGAGTACGACCTCGCGGGCTTCAGCGTCGGTATTGTCGAAAAGGACAGGATAACCGACGGAGCGAGCGCAAAGGCGGGCGACGCGCTTATCGGTATCGCGTCAAGCGGCGTACACTCAAACGGCTATTCGCTAGTGAGAAGGATTTTCGGCTTAGACGGCGCGAACGCAAAGGAAACGCTTAATACCTACTCCAAAGAGCTTGGAAAGACGATAGGCGAGGAGCTTTTGACGCCGACAAGGATTTACGTTAAGCCGCTGCTGAAATTGATTGACGAGGTTGGTATAAACACCGTTTCGCATATCACCGGCGGCGGATTTATCGAGAACGTTCCGCGTATGCTGCCCGACGGCTTGAGGGCGGTTATTAAAAAGGGTACGTGGAAGGTATTGCCTATATTTGACTTAATGCGGAAAAAGGCGGGTATTCCCGAAAGAGATATGTATAATACGTTTAATATGGGACTTGGTATGGTTGCCGCCGTTTCGGCGGATAAGGCTGACGCGGCGGTTAAGCGCCTTGAAGCGGCGGGCGAAAAGGCGTATATTATAGGCGAGCTGGTTGAAGGCGAAAAGGGCGTTGAAATCATAGATCAATGAGGTAAATCAGAGTTATCTTACAAATTTAAAGCTTTTATGCGTATTATTTCTTGCGTTTTAGTTTGTAATTTATTACAAAATATGACAAAGCATATTCAAAGGCGCGATTTTGGCGGTTTAAAACGACCGCGCGGGCATATTTTCTCAGAACCCTCGCCGCGCTATTCGATAGGCACGGCGAGGCGCGAAACGTAGTTTTCGGGATTTATATTTCTTCCGACGTACGGCGCGACAATTCCGAGAACGCGCGCCTCGCCCTTGGGCGTGACGCCCATCTCTTTTATTTTTTCTCTCAGCGTGATATACGCCTTGCACAAATCGGAATAGTCGC
>CAZWMB010000066.1:0-7320 GCA_964634635.1 uncultured Lachnospiraceae bacterium | reverse complement strand
GTTTTTAAATATTTTTTGATTGACAAACATACCCGATTAGCTGTATTATATAAGTTAGAGGTGATAAAAATGAAAGTGATTTTATTTATTATAGGCTTGCTTCTTTCCGCCGATGGGCTGTACTACGGTTATACAACGTCAATGGGAGCGGGCGAGGGGCTGATAACGGCGTTCGGAATAATCTTTATACTATTGAGCGTATTTAGCGACGCTATACGCGAAAAACGTCTGCTCAGAGTACTTAAAGGAATATTCACGGCAATGTGCATAATAACGCTTGCGTATTCCGTCGGCATATGCGTATACGGACATATTGACAATACCGCGTATAATGAGCAGTATGTAATAGTACTCGGCTCGGGACTTGACGGCGCGGAGCCTTCAGCTGTACTTAAAAGCCGGTTGGACAAGGCTGTTGAATATATGAATATAAATACTGACGCAATTGCTATTGTGAGCGGAGGACAGGGGCAGGGGGAAACTGTTTCGGAGGCTTTGGCAATGCAGAATTACCTTATAAACAGCGGCATTGATATTGAACGGGTGTTTACCGAGGAACAGGCGACGAATACCTATGAAAATTTTGCTCTGTCGGGAGCCTATGTAGACGGCGACGCCGTGTTCATAACGAGTGAGTTCCATGTGTTGCGTTCCGAGCTTATGGCGCGGCTAAACGGCATAGAGGCGAGCCATATAGGTTCGTCTACACCGTCGGGCTTGCTCCCGATTTACTGTGTACGTGAGCTTGCCGCGCAAATTGCATCTATACGCTACTATTTTTAAGCTGTTCACGTCTTTCGGCAGCTGCCTTTGAATACACGCAGCCGCAGTAATTTTGGCGATACAGATTGTATACGCGCGAAAGCTCGCAGGAGCGCTTGTATCCATTTTTCTTTTTAAAATCCGAAAACAGGTAGTCCACACCGTATTTTTTGCTAAGCTCTTTGCCTATCGCGTTAAGAACCCCGGCGTCTTTAAGAGGGCTTATGGACAGCGTTGTGGTGAAGTAATCAAAGCCTCCGTCCGAGGCGGTCTTTGCTGTTTCCTCAAGCCTCAGACGATAGCATTTGAAACAGCGCTCGCCTCCTTCGCGTGTATTTTCAAGCCCCCCGGCAAGCTCGAAAAAATGTTCACGGTTATATTTGCCTTCAATGAATTTTACTCGCCGCGCAAGAGGCATTTCTTTTATAAGGCGCACAAGCTCGGCGGAGCGTTTTACGAATTCCTCCGCGGGCGATATATTCGGATTATAGAACAGTACCGTTATATCAAAATATTCCGACAGATATTCAAGCACGTAGCTTGAGCAGGGAGCGCAGCACGCATGCAGGAGCAGCGAGGGCGTCCTGCCGGAATTCCGTATTCCTTGGATTGTTTTATCGAGTATTATCCGGTAATTTTCTTTCATTTATTCTCTCCGTTAACGATTTCATTAAAATTAACTTTTCAATTTTTATTTATGCTGATTGTCTTGCTTATTACATATCCCTCCCGCAAAACCAATCCGTACCAACTTCTTACCGTTTTGCAGCGCTTTCTCCGTACGCGTTTCCTTTTTATATCCGATTTGCTCCATAGCGTCAGTCAAAGCGTTTTCCTCCATTTGGTGATGTACCTCATCCAAACGCTCGAACGTGTGTATATACGGCGAGTCGGAAACAAAAGAAACATCGGTATTTATTTGTATTATACAGGATATATATTTCGGATTTACCTGCTCTATTATTCTTTTGAAAGCGCCGTAGCCTATATATTCAATAAAGAGATTTGCCACAATTAAATCCGCGTACGACAGCATTGCCGCGTCTCGAGTCAGATCCGCGCGGATAGTTTCCAATACCTCGAAAAATCCCTTTCGGACAGATATGATAAAATTTATAAATAATTATAGCATATATCGTACAGCTTGTCTATTGAAATATTCGATAAAATTATCAATGCAGCTATATATTTTGTATTGAAGCAGCGTCAGGCGTTATTTGTATAGTGAAAAAATATAAAATTTATTCATATTTACAAATTGTTTTGCTGGGACTATAATAAGCATAGAAAATAAATTTAGGAGGTTTTCATGATGAGTGAAATAAAATCAAGTGTGTTAGAGCTTATCGGCAACACGCCGATAGTAAACGCAAGCCGCTGGGCCGAAGCTGTCGGAGTTAAAGACGCGTCTGTTTTTGCCAAGCTGGAGTATTTCAATCCGGCAGGCTCGGTAAAGGACAGAATTGCCATAGCGATGATAGAAAACGCGGAGGAAAACGGAACATTAAAGCCGGACGCGACTATAATTGAGCCGACGTCGGGCAACACGGGTATAGGTCTTGCGTCCGTCGCGGCGGCGAAGGGCTATAAGGTTATTATAACCCTTCCCGAAACAATGAGCGTGGAACGCAGAAATCTTTTAAAAGCATACGGCGCGGAGCTTGTGCTTACCGACGGCTCTAAGGGTATGAAGGGCGCTATTGCCAAAGCGCGCGAGCTTAACGAGCAAATTGAGGGTTCCATTGTACTCGGACAGTTCGAGAACCCCGCCAATCCCGCTATTCACAGAGCGACAACGGGACCTGAAATTTGGAGGCAGACCGACGGAAAGACGGACATTTTTGTCTCGGGCGTAGGTACGGGCGGCACGGTAACGGGCGTTGGAGAGTATCTTAAGGAGAAAAATCCGAATATAAAGGTGGTAGCGGTTGAACCCGCGACGAGCGCGGTTTTATCCGGCAACGCTCCGGGAGCGCACAAAATACAGGGTATCGGCGCAGGCTTTGTGCCGACGGTTCTCAACACCGAAATATATGATGAGATTATTCCTATTTCAAACGAGGACGCGTTCGCCGAGGGCAAGCGGTTTGCCATAGCCGAGGGAGCGCTTGTGGGAATTTCCTCGGGCGCGGCTCTGAAAGCGGCGGAAATTTTGGCAAAACGTCCCGAAAACAGAGGTAAGAACATTGTGGTCGTTCTGCCCGACTCAGGCGACAGATATTTATCCACGCCGCTGTTTGAATAATTTTAACGGGCAGAATAAAACCATCGGCAAAATTGCCGATGGTTTTATCATATAAAATATTCGATTGTTCTTTCGGGAGTCAGCTTGATTTTTTCATTAAACAGCAGTACTGCCTCGCGTTTATCCTTTTCGCCCAAGGCGTATATGTCGTGCGTTTCACTGTTCAGATACTTTGCGGGAACAATACGATTATAATGAAAAGGATGATTGTCCGATATGATAATATCCTTATCGGGGAAACTGTCTTTTTGATAATACGGATCAAACATATACATATTGTCATCCTTTTCGCCCGTAAGCAAAACATAATGCGTACATTCGTAATAAACCATTGCCACAGCGGCGCCGCCTCGGCGTACAGCGTCGCTTATAAGGCTGTTTTCGCCTACAAACACCTTTTCTCCGGATATAAAGCTGCTTGATATTGGGAGCTGTCCGATTTGACCGTAGCCGTCGAGCCAATTACTCAGAAACATCATAGCCGTGCGCGATGTGCCGCGTTTCCCAAAAGTTCCCTCGTTATTATACCGGTCGAGGCAATAAAGCATAATGCTTCGTATCACCTCCGGCGGAATATCCTCACGCTCAAACAGAAAACTGATTGCGTTTAGAAGCGACGTCGGACCGCAGTCATATTCCGATAGCTGATAATGCAGTGGATTTTTCATTGGTTATCACCTCGCGTTAAATATTCATTGCGTCAAGGAATGATATGTATTCCAATGTCGGAATAAATACTCCGCTGTGCGGCTCTCCCTGATACACTGTTTCTCCGTCCTTAAACACAATAAGCCGGGTTGTCGGCACAGGCCGCCAAACGCCGTCATCGAGCGGCTGTGTAGATATAACGGCGCTGTTATTTCCCTGCTTGTAATACAAAGTATCCTCCATATTTTTGTGCGCGTACATAAATTCACCGTCATATATAATGAGATTTAGTTTATTTCTCGGCGAAACCTCCGCCGCAAAGCTGTCTAGCAGCGCAAACCTTTCGCCGGCGGTCAGCTTTGAGCCTTTTTTTTTCGTTTCTTCGTTTACGCGGTCAAGCATATACATAAACAGCCGTTCCGAGTCGGTATCGCCCGACTGTGCGTGCAGATATCTCGACATAAAGCGTCCCGAGTAAATAGTACCGTTATGTATCAGTGTCCATTCGCGTCCCGATATATCGCAGTCCGAATACGGATGACAGTTCTCTGTTCTGAGCGCGCCCACCGTTGCGAGTCTGATATGCGCGAGAGCGGTGCGCTGATTTCGCATACCGTCAATTATGTTATTAAGAATATTGCTGTCAGTCGCCCTGACGGGTTCTTTTATAATTCCTCGATTATCGTTCATCAGTCCCCAGCCATGCGGATGCTTAACGCTGTGTGAGAAAAATTCCTTTAACGGTTGGCGTATATCACGCGGCTCTTTTGATGAGAAACCGAACAACTCGCACATTTTATCTCACTTCCTTTGAATACCGCAGCATTTTATTATGAAAATCCTCTCCAAAACGTTTTTGTACTTCAACGCACCAACGGTTGTTTTCCGTTAGCTTTATTATCTGCGCCGATATATTTTTCTCCGCTTTCGTTTCTTTAAAGAATAAACGTATATCCTCCAACAGTCCGAGAGCAGCGTTAAGCGCGGGATAACCGTTTATGGTATCGGGGTTAAACCTTGCCGCTTCCATGTGATTTTCAATCGCCGCCTTCTGCAATTCAGGCGTAAAATCAAAATCCGGCAGATTAAGTAGGTATATAATAAAATAGTGCGCGAATTCCAAATCCTCACGCATAATTCCAACGGGAGACAACGGGTTTAAATCAAACATTCTAAGCTCTATATGATCTATTCCTTGCGCCGCAAGCAATGCGGGATTGTTTTCTCCGCGAGGCTTCATTCTGACAGGCAGGTATAACTCGCCTGCGGAAAATAAAGCGCCCTTTTGAATATATCGGTCTATACTTTCGGTATATGCATTAAGATCGGAATAGTCAAGTATAGGCACAAATTGATTCCAATATCCTTTTTCTCCGTTTCGTCTTGACGCGTAGCCGTCAAAGCTGTCGCCGGATAAGCCGTCGCCGTCAAGCGATTGATCATAGACCGGGCTCGCCGCCGTAAGCAGCGTCAAAAGCCAGCTATAACGGCAGAGGTACTTATGTAGCCTGAAATACAGAGATGTTTTAAATTCTTCATATTCGCCGATGCGGATCGAACGTATAAAATCCTCCGAAAACGAAAAATTAAAGTGTATTCCCGAATATAGCATCAGACGTTTGCCATACCGCCGTTCAAGATTTACGCGATAATCGTGCTTGAAAATCTGCTCGCCCGAAAACCGCGCCACGGGAATATCCGCCTCGCTCTCAATATGGGGCGGATTGGAATTTATCCATAAATATTCGCCGTTTTGCTTTAGCCGCGCGCGCGCCCCGCAATCAAGCGTTTCAAGCGTTTCCATAAGCTTGTCGATACTTTCGCATACGGGAGTTATAAGCTCAAGCTGATTTTCGCAGAAATCGCGGTCAAGATATTTGTCGTTGGGAAACGGATGCGCTGTTTGCGCGAGTAAGCCGTTTTCGTCCACGCGCAGCGTTTCGCGTTCCAAGCCGAAATGCCCGTCAAATACATATTTATTATCTAAAATATTCACAGCCTTGCATACTCCTTTATATAATAAGCCATCGGCCTTCCGTTTTCAAGCCCCTCCGTCATTACCCTGGCCGGATTTGTCAGAGAGGCGGCGCGTTCGTAAAGCGGAGCAAGGAAAATTTCCTCTCCCATACCGCGCTGTTTTAAGCCTGACTCGGACAATTCAAGAACACGCCACAGAAGTGTTTTCAATTCCCGACGGTCGATAAAATCAGGAAGCTCGCGTTTTGAGAATAATCTCTGTAACTCAGTTGCCGTGTAACCGTGCGAGTAAATGACCTTATCGGAATTTAAAAGACCGTCAAGCTCATTGACGCGTTCCAATAAACCGATATGAAACGCCGCCGCGCACATACTGTCCGATATGGGCTGACAGCACATACTGCGAAACTCTATCGTTCCCCGAAATGTCAAATCCTCAAATTTGAAAGTGCGCAGATATTCCAAATCCAAAATAACAGGCGTGATTTCCGTATCACAGTATTTTTCGCCGTCAAAATATTCGCCCGAAATCTTATCAAGCTTGAAGTAATCGTTTATGGGAACAGGCTTGAAATTTACATATTTTCCGTTACGCATTACACAATATATCGACGTGGTTTTAATGTATTCAACAAGGTCGTCCGCGTCCCTTAAAGCATACTCAAACATTCCTATATTATGCGGATTGTATCCCTGCATACTCTTTTCCCACAGCATATTTCTTGCGCAGAGTAAATCAGGATAATCCGGCAGAACGGAATTTGCGAAAAGCAGCGATTTAAGCGGCTCTAATTTACCGAACGTATTTATAACGCCGATTAAATCCTCATAGTATATGTCAATCTGCACCTGCGACGCGCTTGTAAACGTACCGAAATCATGACGGTTGTGAAACAAATGCTCGCTGTCGGCATATTGGGGATACGACTGTAAATGGTGATATAACATTCTGTATCGCTCGTTCGGTATGGGCTTGTTATGGTTTATATTGTAATGCGGATTTATGCCCATACCCGTAAGAGTGTAGTTATATTTATTTAAAAAGCTGTTTATAAAGATATAATATTTATCAAAGCGTTCTTTTATTTTGTGCAGATTTTCTCCTTTTCCCAACGATAATTCAAGGTTTGAGTAGCAGCAGTCAAAAGACAGGTCGTCTTCCGACTGCTTATTAAGCATTGAATTTACATTTCCGTCAGCGTCGCGGCTTACGGCAGTAAAGCCGAATTTATCGCGAAACGCTTTTGACAGGCTGAATATAACTGTTTCATCTACAGGCTTTTTGTCCATATTTACAACAGGCATTTCTATTTCAATGCCGATAAAGCGTTTTGATTTTGATTTTGTAGGCAGAATATACTTCTCATAAATCGCCTCGTCTATTATACGTTGTTCCATTTCTTTCACCTTCAGTAAATATATAATTCCCATAGAAATAATATAATTAAAAATATTATACCCTTTTCTTATGAAAAAGTCAATAGATAACCTTAGCCGGGCCACGTGAATCTACTTTTGTATCAATTCCGTAACATCAGTCAATGCCACAAAAAATCGGATAAACTCCGACAAATTGCGTATGTCAAAAAGATTGCGCTTTAATATTCCGCTTATCGCCTTTCGCGGTTCATATTTGTTTTTGTATTCTCTTGCTAAATTTAACGCCGTTTTCCTCAGTATGTTCAGCG
>CAZWMB010000065.1:0-7394 GCA_964634635.1 uncultured Lachnospiraceae bacterium | reverse complement strand
CGCGGGTATGTACGCGACGGGCGGCAGAGGCGGCAAGGTGTATCACGTCACCAACTTAAACGACAGCGGCACAGGCTCCTTCCGCGACGCGGTATCCGGCTCAAACCGCATCGTTGTTTTTGACGTCGGCGGTACAATTCAGCTTAATTCCGATGTTGTCGTAAAGAGCAACGTGACAATTCTCGGACAGACCGCGCCGGGCGGTGCGGGCGTCACACTCTCCGGCTATAAGCTCGGTCAGGGCGGCTCCAACCAGATCATCCGATTTATTTCATCGCGTCCGGGGGAGCGCGGCAGCGGCGAATATGACGCCTGGGGCGGCAATAACGGTACAAACTCTATTGTCGACCACTGTTCCATCGGCTGGGCGAACGACGAGCAATGGGGACTTTACTCGTATAACACCAATCAAACGGTGCAGTACTCGATAATCGGTCCCGCGAACTGTATATCGACCCACGCCAAAGGCTCGCACGGCTTCGGCATAATGTTCG
Source organism: uncultured Lachnospiraceae bacterium (assembly GCA_964634635.1). Taxonomy (GTDB): domain Bacteria; phylum Bacillota; class Clostridia; order UBA1381; family UBA1381; genus Hominilimicola. Next base: position 6,900 of record CAZWMB010000065.1, on the reverse strand, counting down.
GAAAGGGTCAGTGCTCGTGGCATCATAATATGATAGCGCACAACAGCTCGCGTAACTTCAGGGGGAAGGTCGAAAAGACCAACGCGATGGACTTTGTAAACAATGTAATTTATGACTGGGGATATCAGACCGGCTACGGCACGCTGGGGCATCTTAACTATGTGAACAATTACCTCAAGGCGGGCAATTCCACCACCGGCAGCTATCATTTCTTTGTAAGGAACAGCAGTACGGCAATAGAAAACTATAAATTCTATGTGACGGGAAATAAAATCCAAAAGAAGGACGGCAGCGCCTATAGTTCCTCAATCAACAGCGATAACTGGAACGCGGTCGGCTTTGACAAGAGCGTATACGGCAGCGACACTCCTTTTGAGGTGTACGACGTGAACGGAGATGACGTCTCAGTTGTGGCAAACGCCGAAACGGCTGACGAAGCGTTTGAACACGTACTCGCGTATGCCGGCGCGGGCATTAACGCGGAGTCGCGTCCGAGGATAGACCAAGAGGTAATGGATGAGGCAAAAACCGGAACCGGATATTTGACGGGCGGCAGAGATTTCAGCGAAGCGGACTCGGATCAGAAGAGCGCAATCAGCAAGTATCATATACAGCATGTGGATTACGAAGCGTATTATCCGAGCGAGGTTCAAAAGACTATAACGGATACCGACGGCGACGGTATGCCAGATGATTGGGAGAAATCGCGCGGACTCGACCCAAACAAGGATGATGCGACGGGAGATTACCTCGGCAAAGGATATATGAATATAGAATATTACGCGAACGACCTCACCGTCGACGCCTTCCCGGAGGGCGTCGTGACTGTCTCAACTCCCGTTGCGGACTTTGGCGATGATTATTACTATGCGATAGAGGACGAGGAAGCGATAAGTCTCCCAACGTCGGCGATAAGCACTCCCGATGAGCTAATTCTGCCGACAGCGGGTAGCGTACACGGCAGTACAATCACATGGGCGAGCGCGACGTCGGCGATAAAAATCGAGGACAATGTCGTTACGAAAATTACCCGCCCCGAATCAGCCAACGAGACGGTTTCTATCGTTGCCCAAATCACGCACGGCACGTACACGCGAAAAAAGTACTTCAACGTACAGATCAAGGCAACCTCGATAATTTGGGTCGCTTCCGCCGACGACAAAGGGGCGGCGGCAGAGACTAAGCTCGCGGACGGGCTGTACAACATAGGCGGGCTGACAAGCGGGAGTAGCACCGATGTCACCATAAACGACAACACCTTTGCCTACTATTTATCCGGTGCTGATGACGGCGGCTGGAGCGACGGCAAGGCGACAGGCACGGCATTTCGCTTTAAGCCCTCGGAGGACGGATACCTGTCGGCTTATATAACCAGTCTCGGGGATAACAAAACCGCATATATTGTAAAGGAAGGCACGGCGAATTACAAAACCGGCGCTCTCGAATCCGTGAGCGGCGTAAGCGGCGCGGGCGGAGTCGATCGGATGCTGACTGCGCGGGTCGAAGCGGGCAAAAATTATTATGTGTTCGTAGCCGGATCAAAGGGCAGATTTGTGGGAATCACCTTCTCCGCAACTGCGCCGATTGTGTTCTGGAAGGCGTCAGCGGACGTCGCACTCGGAGACACCCTGATGAACGGACTCACGGTAAGCTCAGCCATGACATATGCGGAGAAGGTTAACAGAAGCATCGACGGCGTAGATTTCACCGGATGTATCGTCGGCACCGATAATCCGGGCGGAACGCCGAAGGGCTCCGAAGGCTCCGCGCTCAAGTATACGGCGCAAAACAATGAGATCGTTACCGTGTATTATAAGGTAGGCACCGGAAAGATATTCAAGTTCACCGACAGTGAGGGCAATGTGATAGCACAGTACGAAAACGAAAAGGTTCTTGACGACGCCGGCAACAGTGTCGGTGAATCCGAGTATACATCGACATCGGCGACGGCCAAAGAGGGCGAGACATACTATATATATGTCGACGGTTCAAAGGCGGAATTTTACGGAGTGAGTCTGCAGCGTACCGATGCGGCGGCCGAGCCGGAGCCGACAAGCAGTCCCGCGTTAGAGCCGACAAGCAGTCCAACTGTGGAACCAACGGAGAATGTCAAGTACATTAAGGAGCCTCAGATAATCGATGGAAGGCTCACAGCAGTTGTGGCGAATGGCATGGCAAGCGATATCGTATTTATAGCTGCGGCATATAACGGGGATATCATGATTGACGCGGCTGTTATTGATCTTCCTTGCAATGACACGACGTCAATAGATACGGAATTTGGGCAGGAATACGAGGACGTAAAGTGTTATCTTTGGAGCGCTGAGACGCTCGAGCCGCTGGTTGAACCATACACGCCGTAATATGTAAATTGCATAAGCAAATTCAAACAACAAGAACGTGAACCGCCTCGTGTATGAAGAGCTTCGTCGCAAATCGCTGCTACGCAAATCTTCAAAGCAAACGCTTTTAAAAATGCATAATTTTTACGCCAAACAAAACAAAAACGCCGTAGTTACGGCGTTTTTAATGTGTTTGGCAAAGGACTACAATATTGATACAATGCACCCCCTATAAGAGATTTTGCACCCCCTCGGAACGGGAACGGCACCCCCTGTGAAAAGGTTTTGTATCCCGAAATTATATTCTATCATAGAAGGAGCTATATTATCCCGATCGTATTAAATTCCCGTATTTGTAATGTTTCGCATTATATTTTTAACCGCCTCACAAGTATCCTCAAACCCGATATCCCTCGCATATTCAAATTCTTTCTGATACCTTGCCCATTGGTTGTTCATTGCAGAACTGTTAATCACTGCTTCTATAATCTCGACGTAATTCTCCATTATATGTTCCGTGCCGCGCTTTTTTGCCGTTGCCGCAAAAGCGTCTTTTAATATTTCATTATCAATATTTTTCTTTTGCAGTGCGTTCAAAATATACACATCATAAAAATCTCGCGGTCTGGTGTTTTGGTCGCCTCGTGAAATAATTGTTTCGAGCTTCTCGGCAAGTATTGTTTCAACGGTATATGCCAAAACATTGATGCTCCGTTCCTCAAACATAAGCCTGAAAGAGTAAACCATTTCGCGCGGTGTAATTTTATCGCCTGTTGTAATATCTATTTTAAGCGGCACTGCCATCGGTGAATAATTTCCTATCACACTGATGCGAAATCCACTATACTCTTCACCTTCACGAATATCCTCTATTCCGTTAAACGAAAAATCTATATCGTCATCAATATGTATTTCACATATATTAAGAAACATTTCCGAAATTGTTTCTTTGCTAACAGGCAGTCCTTTTATTGTTGCATCCATATCCATTGTTGCTCTCGTATCAAGTCCGACCATAGCAGCCAATAAAAATCCGCCTTTTAGAATAAATTTATCATGATATTTTGAAATAGAAACTCTTTCAAGTAATCGCTCCAACATATAATTTTGCAAAACGATCTGCGCCGATATATGTTTTTCTTTTGCTAAATTTTTTATATGAGCTTTTAGCTGCATTGCATTTTTCATAGCAAAACCTCCAAATACGATCTTACTTTATTTTCTACTCTGAGTAGCTTTGCATATTCGGATAATAAGGGTATGTTGCGATTCTTACTTTTAGCATATTTTTTGAATGCATCGGTAATTATTTGCACATCAATTCCGTTCCTTGTCTGAAGAATATCACATAGTGTTTTTTCAATACAATATGTTTTAACTATGTTGCCGAAAGGCGTTTTAGCGTCAACAATTCCGCAGGAGTATATTTCCTGCTTAACCCGATGTGCGGTGATAAGTCTTTTATATGCAGTGGTGTTATATGACGCCGGAAATGTCATGTCGTACTTAATCGGTGTTCTGTCCGTGAACCCCAACAAATACAGAGAAGTCAGGTTCGAAAAAACACCCTTTCCGAACTTTACTTGCAAATTAAATAATTCATCGTCAAATCTTCCCGGTAAGACATACACGCCTCTTGATGAACGCTCTAATTCGCCTTTTTTTACAAGGTTGTGTAAAATACCGCGACTAATATTTAATTTATCAACTTGTTTTGTTGCAATTATTCCGCCATTATTTTTAGCGAAATCAAGAATTTTCTCAGAATTATTCATGAATATCCTCCGAGTTACTTTTGTGCCTATTATTGTACCATAAACAGGCATAAAAGTCAATATGAAATATCTGGACAGTTTGGGTGTGACACAGTCATTTTCAAGAGCACATGTTCCATATGATAATTCAGTATGCGAATCATTTTTTAGTTCAATGAAACGAGAAGAGTTATATAGATATAAATATCCGACTATTGCCGAATTCAAAAGAAGTATAGATAAATATGTAAAATTTTTCAATGAAGAACGCTCGCACGCGACTCTAAAGTACAAAACTCCTGATAAGTATGAAGCTGATTCTTGGATTAAATAAGCCAATATCATGAAAATTGATATTAGACATTAACGGTTCGGATTAGAACCTTTCAAAATTTATTTTTTTATTTGAGCACTTTTTGATTTTTACGTCCAATTTAGACAAAACTAAAAAAAGCCGCTAAGCGGCATAAATACTTTCGTTTAAAGAAAAATGAGGTAAGTGTCCAAACCTTGACGGTTCGGATTCTTACCCCACTTCAATTTTCTCGAAATTATTGAGATTTTTGTATAGATAAACTCCCTTTAACTTGATTGTCCTCGTAATACTTAAACGCACTCCACTCGCTCCAAATCTGATTGCTTGGATCACCGCCAAAATAGAACCGTTTTTCACCCAAGCATGTCCAAAACATCCTATATTTTTTTCTCGAAAGAAAATCATTCAAATCCTTTTCGCGAATAAGCATGCCTTCGAAACACCCGGATAATCTACCATCAAAAGCAACTAACTCACCTTGTTCATTATAAAAATACCCATCCGATTCCATTTGAGAAAGTTTTAAATCATCTAAAATCTCAACACATGGAATGTCATAGGATATTGTTTCTTGTTTTGAAGCATCGCACTCTTCTTCCCAAAGCATAGTAATTGTTGACGGTAGGACATTAGCTATTTTTTCATAAGAATACTTAGTTTGTTCATACTCTTTTTCCTCAAAACTAAACATCCCATTTATTTCAGAGTCAATATCATCAGGGTTTCCTTTGTATAGTTGTTGTATCAACTCATCATACTTTTCAAAAATAGGTACTATACCTTTACATTTTACAACAGTTTCCTTTTCATCCATATATTCTTTCCAAGAAGTTGTTAGCAGTTCTTCACAGACAGGAGCCCAGGGGAGTTCTCGATTGAATACGCTTGTTTCATTCCCACACTCCGGAAACCATCTTCCCATAAAATTTTTATTTCCAATCTTATCGACTATTAAAGAATAATCTGTTTCATTTATAAAATACGCATTACTCATGAGCCAGATATCCTGTTTTCCGTCTTTATATCTCATTGACGTTCTTTGCCGTGAATTGCTTTTACTTTTTATATCTCTATATTGGCATAAAACAACCCATTGCGTCCCAAGTTTATCTTGCACAACAAACTGGCTTTCCAATGCTTCAAGATAAATACCTTTATCTGCAATCCAACTTCGCGCTTCAGTTTCATCTGCATTTTCGGAAACAAATGCGTCAGAATAATTTATATTTTTCTCACATAATTCAAATTCCGGCAAATTTTTATCTAATAACATTTTTTCGTTAAGCGTTGGTTCAAAATCACGCACATGTATATCCCAGGCACCTTGATAGTTTCTTGGTTCTTCATAAAATCGTCCAATCATATAATTATCAGCTAAATGAGCCAATACCTTATGCATAACAATCCATTGATACTTTTTTCCAATGCGTTCCAGTTTCTTTGTGTCATAGCGGTTATATCTATTACATCTATGGTCATAATCACTAAATAAATCGTCGGTATATCCTAATGTATCTCTAATATATTGCATTGAATAATGATATACATTTTCCATATCAACATTACCAAATTCTTTGACTGCAGATTGAAAAACATATCTTCCAAAATCTCCATACATTCCATTACCAATATCCGGATACATTGAATTTGCAATCATTCTGAAGCCAAATTGATTTTCAGAAGATTCTCTATACTCTTGTTTTTCGACTATTGGTATGTCTGGCAAATTGTATGGCGGGCGCACCTTTGCATAATCAATTACAAGTGCATCATCTGGAAACTCCCATTTCCATCGTTCAAGAATTAATCTTGCGTAATCCCTAAGTAAAATATCGGGATACACTACATCCTTATTAAAAATTGTATGGTAGATATACTCGGAAAGATCCTTGTATAATTCTCTTGATATATCAGTTCTTTTAAGAATGGCTCCTAAAATAATGCCGAACAACCGTTCGTAAACATATGGATCGTTAACTCCTTCAAACTTTTTCAATACATTTAAGATACACGAGAAATTTTTTCTCATTATGTTAATCATCGCCTGAGAAGCCCTATCCCTCAGAAAACGATTTGATGCTGTAAGAAGCCAACCAAACAGTGTAAGTATTAATTCACAACTTTCATCATTTAAATTCTCTAAAGTATTATCCCTTTCAAATAAATCTATTAACTGAAAAATCCTTTCTCCCTTATTATACAATCCATTAACGTATTCGGTCCACAAATAATCTCTTTTATTTAGCGGCATATCAAATAGTAATCTATGAAGGAAATCTGCATTTAATGGATGATTGATTTTTATACTGTTCTCTATAAGTATAGAAAACATAGTATCTGTAGGAATTTCATTATCGCAAATAGAATTAATGAAATCATCAGAGTTTATCGAAGAAATAGATCTCCATGAATATGCTTTTAAATATTCCTCCATAATAACTTCTTTTGAGTACTCATCTGATGATAGTTGGCTAATTATATTTATAGC
>CAZWMB010000064.1:0-7608 GCA_964634635.1 uncultured Lachnospiraceae bacterium | reverse complement strand
CTCGATTTTGACATATTCTTCCGTCTTTTCATTCTGCATATATAATTCTATGTCCCGCTTCAGCGTCGGCTCGTTATCCTTTACGGCAAAAAGATAATCTCCGCCTTCCTTTATGACCTTTTGGGCTGATTTTTTCTTGCAGTGCAGCGCATCAGCCACCACTATCGCACCGCTTATGTTTGTTAATGATGTTATGAAATATCTCGTAAACTCCCATGTTTCATTCTTGTCCGTAATCGTAGATTTTGCCATCCCAAGCGCTTTTAAGCCATGCCATTCTTTTCTCCGCTCAAGCAATTCGATGTCAGTAAGCAAACGATATTCTCGTTTCTCAATTCTGCCATGCTCTTTATCATATGTAATTTTCGATGGAATCTCTCCGACGAATTCATCAAAATAATCTTTCGTATCCCGATATAAAACCGGCTGATTTTGCTTCAATCCAATATCATATCATCAACGACTATTTCTCCCATTGGAAGTGATAAAAATTTCGCCGGATAATCACGACGGATTTTGCCGAATTCCTCCATATCGGCAAAATCTTCTCCTACGCATATTCTTCTATTTTCACGTCCATATTTTACTACTTTCTTTTTTAAAAGTAAATGCTTTTGCCCTGGCAAAAAGTTTGTCTTTTCCTCCGCGCCATCGTTTCGGGCGGAAATCATAACGCTCATATAATCGCGGAACGCGCCGCGCTTTTTTGTAATAAGCAAAATTGCTCGCGCCGCAAGCGATTTCCTATAATGTAAAAAACGTCCGCGCCGATACTGGCGGGACGCCGTTTCACTGCCCTTATCACAGCGTTTCGAGATGTTTTTTTATAAATCCGAAGGTTTCGTCGCTTATGACATGCTCTATTTTGCACGCGTCGCGCGCGGCTGTATCCGCGCTTACTCCAATTGCCGACAGATACCCTGTCAGCACCTCGTGACGCTCATAAATTTTTTCCGCGACGCACCGGCCCGTTTCGGTAAGCAGTATCATACCGTTCGGGTCAAAGGTTATATAGCCGTTTTCCTTTAACAGTCCCACAGCGCGGCTTACGCTCGGCTTGGAAACATTCATCTCGTTTGCGATATCTATCGAACGGACATATCCGAAACGTCTTTTAAGGATTAAAATTGTTTCAAGATACATCTCTCCTGATTCATGCAGTTCCATCAAATCACCTCTATAAAATAATTTTACCACAAAAAGAAATAGATTTCAAGTAAATTTCTATAATGTTGACAAGAACCGCGCAAAGTGATATAATTCATAGTAAATACATGGGATATTGGAGGTCATATGGAGGATTATCTGAGCCGTACCGCGCCCCTTCTCGGCGCCGGCGCTATGAAAAGACTTAAAAACTCGCGCGTAGCGGTATTCGGAATAGGCGGCGTCGGCGGATATGTTGTCGAGGCGCTCGTAAGGAGCGGCGTAGGCGCGATTGATTTAATAGATAACGACACTATTTCCGCGTCCAATATAAACAGACAGATAATAGCTCTCGAAAGTACTGTCGGTCAGCGAAAAACCGACGCGGCGGCAAAACGCGCGAGAGATATAAACCCCGACGTCGAAATCAGACGTCATAATATATTTTTTATGCCCGACACCGCGGATATTATTGATTTTTCGCAATACGACTATGTCGCGGACGCGATTGATACCGTAACCGGAAAAATAGAAATCGTAGCGCGCGCGAAAAAGGCGGGAATAGGAGTTATAAGCGCGATGGGTACAGGTAATAAGCTCAACCCCTCACTGTTTGAGATAGATGATATTTACAATACCTCCGTCTGTCCGCTTGCGCGCGTCATGCGGCGCGAGCTTAAAGCGCGTGGAATAAAAGATTTAAAGGTCGTGTATTCAAAAGAGGAGGCAAAAAAGATATTTGTCGCCGACGGGGAAAGACGCGCGCCCGGAAGCATTGCCTTTGTACCCGCCGCGGCGGGACTTATTATGGCGGGAGAAATTATACATGATATAGCGGGGGATATATAAAATGAAAATTTCCACAAAGGGCAGATACGCCGTAAGACTTATGCTTGATATAGCTGTGTACGGCAAAGAGAAAAACGTGTCAATGCGCGACACGGCGGAACGCCAGAATATCTCGCTTAAATACCTTGAACAGATTGTAAGTCAGCTCGCGAAAGCCGGTCTTCTGCGAAGTATACGCGGCGCTAACGGCGGTTATATGCTTGCGAGGAGCGCGTCGGAATACACTATCGGAGATATACTGCGCACGGTGGAGGGTTCGCTTTCACCCGTAGCCTGTCTTGATAATGAAATAAATATATGTCCGCGCGCGGCGCGGTGTCCCACCGTCGGATTTTGGCAGGGACTTTATGACGTCATCAACAGCTATGTGGACGGCGTGACCCTGGAGCAGCTTGCCAAAAGCTGTGAGAATGACGGCTCCGACGTCGGTTTTCGGTCTATGTAAACAAAAAATTGTTTTATTGCGGTCATTACCTGATATATTTACAGTATTGAGTATTTATTACATCACGACTCCGTCCTTGAAAATTGAAATTTCCCGGTAGCCGTGTTTTTCGTTATTGGTTCGTCTGCCGTTTGCGACTTCTATTATATAATCGAGCAGTTCGTCTGACAAATCATCTCCGTCAATCGCGCGCCCCGCGTCAAAATCTATCCAGTGCGGCTTACGCTCCGCTATCGCCGTATTGGTCGAGATTTTTACTGTCGGCGCCGGCGCGCCGACAGGCGTACCCCGTCCTGTTGAGAACAGTATTAAATGAGCGCCCGACGCGGTCAGGTTCGTTACCGCTACTATATCGTTCCCCGGGCCCGTCAGGAGGTTCAGTCCTTTGTTCCTGACGTATTCCCCGATAGCGATTACATCCGATACGTCGGCGCTGCCTGACTTTTGAACGCAGCCGAGCGATTTGTCCTCCAGAGTGGTAATTCCTCCCCTTTTGTTGCCCGGCGACGGATTTTCACCCACCGTCTGACCGTGACTTATGAAATATTCTTTAAAATCGTTTATCAGCTTGACGGTTTTGTCAAATACTTCCTTATTTACGCATCGGCTCATTAAAATTGTCTCCGCGCCGAACATTTCAGGCGCTTCGGTAAGAATGGTACTTCCTCCGCACGCGATGATTTTATCCGACGTCTTGCCTATAAGAGGATTTGCGGTAAGTCCGGAAAAGCCGTCCGAGCCGCCGCATTTCAGCCCCACGACAAGCTCCGACAAATCACATTCCGTCCGTTTGAATTGCTTGGAGTACTCAACAAGCTCGCTGATATATTTCAGTCCCTGCTCAATCTCATTATCATATTCCTGCGCGCTCATAAACCTTACGCGTTTTTCATTCACCGCCCCCAGTACCTCTTTAAACGCGGGGATATTATTATTTTCGCAGCCAAGTCCCAAAACAAGCGCTCCCGCGGCGTTGGGGTGATTTACAAGACCCTTCAGTACCGCCTGTGTTGTTCTTTGATCATCGCCCATTTGCGAGCATCCGAACGGGTGAACGAAGCTGAATATTCCGTCACACTCATCTCCGTACAGCTCGTTAGCCTCTTTAGCGAGAATTTCAGACGTCTTATTCACACAGCCGACCGTGTTTACAATCCATATTTCATTGCGTATTCCAACGCCGCCGTTTTCGCGGACATAGCCCATAAACGTACGTCCCGGCTGTGGTTTTAACGTATTTTTTTTCGGCTCGTACTTGTATTCAAGCGTACCGGAAAGGTTTGTTTTTACGTTGTGCGTGTGTACATGAGCGCCTTTTTTTATATCCTCCGCGGCGTGACCTATCGGATAGCCGTACTTTATGATATTTTCCCCCTTCGCTATGTCGCGCAGCGCAAGCTTGTGACCGCGTAAATCGCCGTCAAGCATTACCGCAACGTTGTCGCGTTCGTCTATTTTTAAAGTTTTCATAATACCGTCTTCACAGCCTCTCTCACACCGCCGCTTTCAATTCTATTCATATGCTTCTCTATTGACGGTAACAGAAACGACAAGTCCGCTCCCCAGTAGTCCGTCCGTTTCAGTATTTCGGCGGGCCGCGCCGTTTTCATAAACTCCATTATTTCCGCGTCGTCGTTTGCTTCGTCCGTTCGGTAGAACATAATAAGAGCCGCGAGCGAAAATACGAGGCGCTCAGGCTCTTTACCGTATTTTTCGCGGTACTCCAAAAGGCTTGGCAGCACGCGTACCCTAAACTTTGACACCGAATTAAGCGCGATACTCAGAAGGCGATGTTTAATAAACGGATTTTTAAAACGTTCAATAACGTCGTTCGCGAACCGCTCCGACTCCTCCCTTGGAAGCTCGAGAGTCGGAATAATATCGCTGAATATACCTTTTTGGACAAAGGCCGAAAGCTCCCCGTCCTCCATCATCTCGCCGACTGTTTCCAGTCCCGCCAGGCGCGCCGCTAAAACGGACATTGTATGCGCGCCGTTAAGTATTCTGACCTTGCGCTTTTTGTACGGAGTTACGTCGTCCGTCCACAGAACATTAAGACCTATCTTATGAAACGGAATTTCTTCGGCGTATTTCCTGTCGCCCTCGATTACCCACAGGTGGAATATTTCGGCGGTATCGATTATGTTATCGTGATAGCCGAGTCTCTGTTCCATTTCCTTCGCCGTATCCTTGGGATATCCCGTTACAATACGGTCAACAAGAGTGTTCGTGAAATGATTTTCCTCGTTTACCCACCTGATAAAAGCATCGCCGTAATTCCACAGCTTAGCATATTTTATTATACATTCCTTCAGATTATCGCCGTTTTTGTCTATAAGCTCGCATGGCAGCAGCACAAAGCCGTTTAAGCCCAAATCAAAACGGCGTTTCATAAACATTGCAAGTCTGCCGGGGAAGGTTGTTTTGTCAAAAGCCTCGTCGTCGTCACGGTACTCAATACCCGCCTCGGTAGTGTTGGATACGATAAATCGGAGATCCGGATTTTTAGCGCAGGCAAAAAACTCGCCTGTATTTACGTAAGGGTTTATTCCGCGCGTTATGCAGTCGACAATTCTTGTTTCCTCAGTTCTTTTTCCGTTAAGCAGTCCGCGCAGGCAGAGCGTGTACAGTCCGTCCTGATTGTTCAGCATGTCCGCCGTTCCGCTCGCTAAAGGCTGTACGACAACCACGCCAAAATCACCGTCCGCCTCCTTGTTGAGGCGGTCAATCATCCAATCCGCAAAGCCGCGCAGAAAATTTCCCTCGCCGAATTGCATCACGCGCTCGGTATGCTTTATACGCTCCGCTCTTTTTAATAGGTTCATTATACTTCTCCTTTATATCTTAATGCCAAAATACCGTTTTGCGTTGTTAAATGAAATATCCTGTACAATTTTTCCTAACGTATCGAAATCCTGAGGGAATTCACCGTTTTCCACCCACTCTCCTATAAGATTGCACATTATCCTCCTGAAATACTCATGACGCGTATACGATAAAAAGCTTCGTGAATCGGTAAGCATGCCGACGAATTTATTGAGCGCGCCCAAATTCGCCAGAGCCTTCATCTGTTCCGTCATACCGTCGCGCTGGTCGTTGAACCACCATCCCGAGCCGAATTGTATTTTACCCTCTGTTTCGCTTGACTGGAAGTTTCCGAGCATGGCAGCCAAAACGTAGTTGTCCTTCGGATTTAACGCGTATAAAATGGTTTTAGGGAGATTATCCGCGCTTTCCATGGCGTTTAAAAGCGCCGACAAATCCGCGGCGATTGAATAGTCGGCGATTGAGTCAAAGCCCGTGTCCGCGCCAAGTTTGAAAAACATTTTGGAATTGTTGTTTCTAAGCGCGCCTATGTGCAGCTGCATTGACCAGTCAAGCTCCTTATATTTTTTCGCGAGACGAATAAGCGTGCCGCACTTGTACGCGTCAATTTCTCCGCTTGTGAGCGCTTCGCCTTTCATAGCCTTGTCAAATACGCATGACGCGCTGTAGTCCGTATTATACGGCACACCGTCGAGCGCGTGGTCGCTTATCCGGCAGCCGAGGGAGTGAAAATAGTCAATGCGCGAATACGCCGCGGTTATAACGTCATCATAAGACTTAATCTCGATACCGCTTGCCTCTGACAGCTTTTCAATGTAAGGCGCAAACGTATTCTTGCAAATATCGATGAGAAGGTCGGGACGGAACGCGGGTAAAACCCGCGCGTTTATATGTCCCTTGCGCGCAATTTTTTTGTGCCGGTCCAAGCTGTCGGAGGGGTCGTCGGTTGTGCATATACACGCGACATTGGACTGATTTATAAGCGTTGACGGACTCATTTGGGCGTCCCTTATAACCGCGTTGCACTTTTCCCATATTGTATCGCAGCTGTCCGCCGTCACGATTTCCTCCACGCCGAAATAACGCTTTAGCTCCAGATGCGTCCAGTGATAGAGAGGATTACCTATTGCGTACTGCAAGCAGCCGCAAAACGCCTTAAATTTATCATAATCGTCCGCGCCGCCGGTTATATATTCCTCGTCAATTCCGTTTGAACGCATATAACGCCACTTGTAATGGTCGCCGCCGAGAAAAATTTGTGTAATGTTTTCAAACGGCTTATCCTCGTACATCATCCGAGGACTTAAATGACAGTGATAGTCAAATATAGGCATATCCGCCGCGTACCCGTGATATAGCTTTACAGCGGTATCGTTATTTAACATAAAGTCCCTGTCCATAAATCTTTTCATATTTGTTTCCCTTTCCGATTATCTGCCGCAATTGGTTCTTTTACTTAAAATTATACCATTTTTTAGCGAATAAATCAATACGCAAAATAAAATTCGTCACGGTAAACGCATGAAAAAACTTAACAATTCACATATTTTAAAAGCTGCCTCATTCGCATAATACCCTTTTGCTGTGATGTAATTATAGCGTTGAGTATAGGGCGAAGCCCGCCGCATATATCATACCGGAGCGCATTGTGAGACATCTCGATAGCCCCGCGATGGTGCGGTATCATCTCGCGCATAAAATTCGCGTTGATATTATTTGTTGTAATCGCGTTTTCCATTCCGTTGAACATAGTCCGCATAATCTGATTAACCCCGCGCTGATACAGGCATACGTCGCGCTTTGGATTTATACATTCGCCGCACTCGTATTCTATTTCACGCATATTTTCAATGCTTTTTGTCTGTTCCTCTATAATATTTTTAGCGATTTCCTGCAATGGAACGAGCGTGGTATATTTCAATATATTCTCCGACATTTCTATCGCCGCTTTGTGATGAGGTATCATCTGAACGATAAAATTATGCGATATGCTGTCCGTCAGCTCCGCCGTTGTCATACTCTCAATCATCTCGTCCAAAACGCAGTGAAACCGGCTCAAATAAGTTTTTGTAACGTCGCTCAGTCTACATTCTCTATGCATAAGCAAAACCTCCTTTACACTTTATAATATGCGGAGGTTCAGCTATGTGAGAACGTACTTTTCCGCCTGCTTTATAAACATTTCGGCGTATTTGCCGTCCATCTCCATAAGCTCGTCGTGCGTTCCCTGCTCGATTATTTCTCCGCCCTCAAGCATAACTATTCTGTCAGCCATACATGTTGTTGACAGACGATGCGAGATAAATATAACCGTCTTATGCTCGGAAAGCGTCATCATAGTC
>CAZWMB010000063.1:0-7799 GCA_964634635.1 uncultured Lachnospiraceae bacterium | reverse complement strand
CTTGTCCATCGGCTCGCCGGACTGTATATAATTTCTTATTTTTTCGTCGTCAAGCTCCTTGAATACAACCTCTGTCCTGACCCTGTCGCATACGGTTTTACCGTCGCGCAGGCGCATGACGCAGTATCCGGTGTACACGCTGTGCTCACGCGCGCTAAGACCTTTAAGCATTGCGTACGCGTCGGCGCCGTCCTCCGGCTTGCCCAGAATTTTACCGTCGACCGTCACGACCGTATCGGCGGATATGACGAGCGCGTCCTTACGTTTCAATACCTTTTTCGCGGTCGCCGCGGCTTTCAGCAGCGCAAGCTCCTGCACGTACAGCTCCACCGGCATATCCGCGCTGACAGCTTTCTCGTCCGAGTCCGACGCAACCGCCTCAAAATCGAGTCCCATAACCCTCATAAGCTCCCGTCTTCTCGGCGAGGCGGAGGCAAGTATAAATTTCTCCAAAATATTTTCCTTTCCTTAAGCTCCTATTGCACGCCGCGATAAAAATGTCCGCGCGTAAAGGTGTTTTCGGGCAGAGAGAATTCTCCCTCCTCGCTCCTCAGAGCCTTTTCATACATATATATTATTTTATCACATTGTGAAAATTTTTCAACAGTAAATATCAATCTGATACTGTTTATTTTCAATTTTTTTAAATCGTCAATTTTATCAGCCATAAATACCGGCTTACTGTTCAGCAGCGCCGCCGCGCAGTTATGAGCGCACACTATGGGAAACTCCTGGTGTTTCCTGTCCCTCAGGGTGTATACGCTCCCGCCGTTCCGACATTTTCCCGCCGCCCTTACGGGGCAGTTTTTCATAAGCATAAGCGGCAGACGTCCGTAGCCGATTACCTCGGTACGCGCTCCGGTGTTTTCGCAAAGCTCCGCTATTTCGCGCAGATTAAGCTCGGGGGACAGCGTTACGGACGCAAGAGAAGAATAATGGCACGCCGTATGGGAATTAAATACATTCAGTCTGAAATCGCCGTACATTTTAATGTCCCCGTATTTTTCAATCGCCGCGGGAGAAGAAATAAGCGCGCTGTCCGCCGTCACTTCGCCGTCGCTCAGTATCTCCGGCAGCTTTAGGACAATTTCAATATTTTTTTCCTTAATTGATTTTAGCGTCCCTATATCGGAATTTAGCGTCCCCAATACCTTGTCGGGGACGTATATGATTTTTATACCATGACCGACCGCGGCTTTTAGCTGGTCATAATCCGACGCCTCGGCGGTAAGTATAATTTCTCCTTTTTCCTTTTTATCGTACCGCTCCGGAGCATAGTCCGCCTCTTTGCCGGGGATACGGCTGCGCCGCAGCTCCGCAAGCTTTTCCGCCGCCGCGCGGCGCACGGCGTTTATCTCGCTTACCGGAACGGTTATCCCCTCGTCCGCGACGACGCTTATATTGCCGCACACAAAGGGCGTGGCTCCGAGCTTTGAAAGCTGACGCGCAAGTATTTCTCCGTCCGTCGCCCTGTTTTTTGCCGGTTCGGGCTTAAGTGTCCCCGATACGCAGGCATAATTGCCTTTACTGTCGTACATCGCCGCCTCGAGCGGCGCGCTGCGTTTTAGCGTCGCCATAATGCCGACGGATATTTTACGTACATTCGCTCCGTCAAGCGTGCGCCGCTTTGCCTCGTCGGTGAATTTACCGCCGCTGCCGCCGGACGCGGAAGTACTCATCATGTCCGCTCCAAGCCTGTCCTTAAAATAGCCGTCAGTAAATCCCTCGCGCGAAAACGCGTCCGTAAGCTCGCGCATATCCGATTTGTCCGCGCCCGCGCCTCTGTCCAAACAGCGTCTGTACACTCCTGTCACAGCCGATACGTATCCCGGGCTTTTTAAGCGTCCCTCAATTTTGAGCGAGGACACTCCTAAGCGGCTGAGTGTATTCAGCTCGTTTACAAGCGCCATGTCCTTCGGGCTTAAAAGATACCCCTCGGATACAGCTTTGCCGTTTTCCGTAAGACAATACGGCAGACGGCACGGCTGCGCGCATCGGCCCCTGTTTCCGCTCCTGCCTCCGAGAATTGACGACATAAGGCACTGCCCCGAATAACACATACAAATCGCGCCGTGTACAAATACCTCTATTTCCGCCTTCGAGCTTTTACATATATACTCTATTTCCCTCTCCGACAGCTCGCGCGCAAGGACAACGCGGTCAAAGCCGAGCTTTTCGAGATACCTCACGCCCTCAATACTTGTTACCGTCATCTGCGTACTGGCGTGAAGCTTCATATCGGGCAGAATACTTTTTATTATTTTCGCCGCGCCTATGTCATGTATAATCAGCGCGTCAACGCCGATTTTATTCAGTTCGAGCGTGTACCGTACAAGCTCGGGTATTTCCCTTTCCTTTATAAGCGTATTGACCGCCGTATGCACGTCCACTCCGTAAAGGTGGCAGTAGTCCACGCCCTTTTTCATTTCCGCCGCGCTGAAATTTTCCGCGCCGGCGCGCGCGCCGAATTTTTCACCGCCTATATACACCGCGTCCGCGCCCGACTGTACCGCCGCGCGCAACGCCGCCATATTGCCCGCGGGGGCTAAAAGCTCAGGCTTCATCAGCTTTTATCAATCAGCTCAAGCATTTCCTGCTCTTGGCTTACAAGCTTTGCCTGTAAATCCTTTATCTGCTTTTCAAGGGTTGTTATATGCCCTTCAAGAAATTTTATTTTACTGTTCGCGTCGTCAAGCTCGTTTTTCGCATGAGCGATCTCAGCCTGTATGGCGGTTTCGTCAATCGAGAGCTGTCCTCCCTTAAGCATGTCAATCTCCTTCCGCATAGCCTTTACACTATGCTGCAGCTGCCGGTTTTTTTCACTGTACAGCTGTGACTGCTCCTTCGCCAGCTCGCACGCGTCCAGCGACTTGAAGTATTCGTCGCAAATATTGAGCGCCGCGAGTACAATAGGTCTTTCGCCCATTACGTTCTGACCGCCGCGAAGTACCGTTTCCACCTTCTCGTTAATATGATTTCCGAGCCTTTCAAGGTATTCGGCGTTTTCCTCCGCCACCACGGTATACTGACGGGAATTTATCGTCAGTGAAATACGGTTTACTGCCATTTCCCCCATCTCCATTCTCTTTCTTTCGCGCAGAATTTGCGTTATATTTCCGTTTTTTGTTTATATTCAGTTTAAAGGCTTAAGCGTATCACATTCCCAGAGAAATACTTTACAGTTGTCCTCAGGCTCCCTAAGGCGCAGCGTCGACGCGCCGCCGGGCGCGATTGTACGGCTGTCAATATCAACGCTTTCCAGTACGCCGAACTCATTATATACCGCGACATACAGGTTTACCTTCCGCACCGCGGAAGAGCTGTTTGTGACGGTTCTTGTCACATATCCCTCTTTCTCGCCGTTCAGCAGTACCGAGCCGCGCGAATTTTTGTACACATCAACGCTTGGCAGGGCCTTACCGTCGAAGTCGAACAGGGTTGTATTCTCAACCACGTTTCCGTCCGGATTGCCATCGCTTTCGCGGTACGCCCAGCCCGACAGCGACGCGTTCTCCGTTTTCGGATCCTCTACGTGGATCATGCACGGATCCCAGTACAGGATACCAAGGCATCTGCCTCCGTTCACGCCCTTCAGCGCGTTTACAAGGTCGGCAAGAAAGCCCGCTTGACCCTCCTCGGTAAACGGGTACTTTTCGTCGTAGCCCGGCGCGTTGTTCGTGAGCTGTCCCTCGTAACCGTCCTTTTTTGTACTGTTCCAGTTATAGCCGGTTTCCATTATAAGAATATCCTTATCGTATCTGCTTGAAATATTATTGCAGAAGGTAACGCAGGTTTCAACGGTGTTTTGAGACCACGCCGGATAATACGACGCTCCGATTACGTCAAACTTACCGCCCGCGGATTTATACTTGTCAAAAAACCATTTAAATACGCTTTCCTTTGAGCCCTCCGCAAGGTGTATCACCACCCGCGACTCCGGCGATACCGCCTTTACCGCGTCATAGCCGCGGTTAAGTATCGACGCAAGTCCCGACCAGTCCATGTCGCAGGTAATATCGTCGTCCTCAATGTCGCTGTAAATAAGCTCAAAGGAGTCTTTATCCATTGACGCGTCAAAGGTGTTGGCGAACGGAAAAAATATTCCGCCGTTAATCTCGTTGCCGAGCGACACATATTCCGGCACGGTACCCTGTTCCTTAAGCTTTGTCATTATGTCATAGGTGTAGTCATACACAAGCTCGCCAAGCGCGGACTGTATCTGCGACTTTTGCTCGGAGGTCATGCTGTTCAGGAAGGTAGGATCCTTGACGTCGTAATTCAGACTTTCTTTTATTTCCGCGACCCAGTCGGAGGGAATAATCTGTCTTTCGCCGTTTGACCAGTAATCCGAGTAATTGAACGTAAACTGCAGCGCCATGCCCGCGTCATGCGCACGCTTTGCCAGCGCGAGGCAGTCCTGTTCGTCCTGATAACCTTCGGGCAGATAATACGTGCCGTCGCCCCTACCCTTGCCGGGATTATTGGAAAGACGTATACGCGCCATATTCATACCGTTCGCGCTGAGATACTCGAACGCGTCGACCGTATTGCCGTCAAAATCCTTGTAAGCGCCGTCCAAAGCCTCAATATAGCTTACCTCGCTCATATCGCCGCCCATGATAAAATCACACGCCGACGATAACGATAAATCCGCGTCGGTGATAGTTACCTCGTTTTCGCTGTTGTTTACAAGTCCGATTTCACATTTTCCGTTTGATACTCCTATGCCGCGCACCGTAACAGTGACCGCGCCGCTGTCGGTTTTGGGCAGCACGGCGCTTGCCATCGAGCAGTCTTCGGATACGCCGTAAAGGTATGTGTTCACATCTATGCTGTCAACATCGTTTACGCATTTTACGGTCAGGTCGTACCAGCCGTCCGCGAGATTGTCCACGGTGATTGTTTCACCCGTAAAATCAATGCTTTCCGCGTAAGCGCAGGCGCCGAAAAACGCCGCCGCTATGACTGCCGCAATCATTTCTTTCATATCGCACTCTCCTTTATTTTAATGTTTGTTTGCTCCATGACAATATCGTCTACCCTTGCGAGCGCGTCGTCAATCCTTAACGCGTCCTGTCCGCCTCCCTGAGCCATGTCGGGCTTACCTCCTCCGCGTCCGCCGGCAATCGCGGTTATATTCTTAATAATCTGACCGCAGTGAACGCCCATTTTAACGGCGTCCTTACTTGCCATCGCGACAAAAGTAATCTTGCCGTCGGCGCTTGCGGCAAGAACCGCGACGCTGTTCTCAACCTCAGCTTTAATTTTGTCCGCCATTGTTTTCAATTCGCCGGCGCCCATACCGTCGACCTGAGCGGTAAGCAGATTTATTTTGCCGATATGCTTGACTCCCGCCATGACGTTGTTGACCTTCGCCGCCGCCATTTTTTCGTTAAGCAGGCTGATCCTCTTTTCAAGCTCGCGGCTCTCGTTCATAACGCTTTCCGCTTTCTTGTCAATTTCGTGAAGAAGATTTGTCTTTAATGCCGCGCCGCATCTTGCGATAAGCGCGTCGTTTTCGGCGATATAGTCCAGCACGCCCTGACCGGTGACTGCCTCGATACGTCTTGTTCCCGCCGCTACGCCGCTCTCGGAAATAATCTTAAACAATCCGCACTGCGAGCTGTTTGTAAGATGCGTTCCGCCGCAAAACTCCACACTGTAATCTCCGACCGAAACAACCCTTACCACGTCGCCGTATTTCTCGCCGAACAGCGCGATCGCGCCCAATTTTTTAGCCTCGTCTATCGGCAGTTCCTGCACCGTAACGTCTATGCTTTCAAGAATTTTCCGGTTTACAATTCTCTCAACTTCCTTTATCTGCTCCGCCGTCATAGCCTCAAAATGCGAGAAGTCAAAACGCAGCCTGTCCTTCGCGACAAGCGAGCCCGCCTGCGCCACGTGCGAGCCTAACACGTCGCGCAGCGCCTTATCAAGGATATGCGTCGCGGTATGGTTACGGCAGATTGCCATTCTGTCAGCTCTGTCAACCGTCATTGTCACGGCGTCGCCGACGCTTATCGGCGCGCTGTCGGTAACGGCTTCGTGCATATAGTAGCCGTCGGCTGTTTTTGTGGTGTTAATAACCGCGGCTGTGCCGCCGTTTACGGAAATTGTTCCGGCGTCGCCGACCTGACCTCCCATTTCAGCATAGAACGGAGTTTTATCCGTTACGATAAAGCCTTTTTGTCCCGCGCCTATAACGTCTGCGACGCCTTCGCCGTCAACCGCTATGCCTATAACCTCAGCGTTACATTCAAGCGTGCCGTATCCGACAAATTCCGTCGGCTCTCCGTCAAAATCGTAAGCCTCGCCGCCGTCCCAGCTCGAGCCCTCGGCTCTGGCTTTTCTCGCCGTTTCCTTCTGCTTTCGCATTTCCTCGTTAAAGCCGTCCGTATCAACCTCCAATCCCTGTTCCCTCGCCATTTCAATTGTAAGATCAAGCGGAAAACCGTAGGTATCGTGCAGCTTAAACGCCTCGGCGCCCGTAAGCGCGTTTTTGCCGTTCTTTTTGGCGTCCTCAATATATCCGTTAAGCACGACTATTCCGTTGTCAATCGTCGCGTCGAAACGCTCCTCTTCTTTTCTGATAATTTTTGTAATGTAATCGCGCTTTTCCTCCAGCTCCGGATACGCGCCCTTTGAGCAGTTTATAACCGTTTCCGCGACCTCATACAGGAACTGACGGTTAATATTAAGAAGCTTTCCATGTCTTGCGGCGCGTCTTAAAAGGCGGCGCAAAACGTAGCCGCGTCCCTCGTTTGACGGAATAACGCCGTCGGACGCCATCATAACCGTACTTCTGATGTGGTCGGTTATGACGCGCAGTGAAACGTCCTTCTTCTCGTCCTTCTTATATTCAAGCCCCGCAATTCGGCATATATGCTTCATAACGTCCTGAACGGTATCAACCTCGAACAGATTGTCCACGCCCTGCATAACAACCGCAAGACGCTCCAGACCCATACCTGTATCGATATTGGGGTTGGGGAGAGGATTGTAATTGCCGTCCTCGTCCTTGTCAAACTGAGTGAACACAAGGTTCCAGATTTCCATGTAGCGGTCGCAGTCGCAGCCCACTCCGCATGTCGGAGAGCCGCAGCCGTATTCCTCGCCGCGGTCATAATAAATTTCAGAGCATGGTCCGCACGGACCCGTACCGTGCTCCCAGAAGTTATCGCCCTTGCCGAGCTTGACTATACGCTCCGGCTTGACGCCAACCTCGTTTATCCATATATTTTCAGCCTCGTCGTCGTCCTTGTAAATCGAAACCCAGAGCCTGTCCTCCGGTATTTCCATTACTTTTGTAAAAAATTCCCATGCCCAAGCGGTCGCCTCATGCTTAAAGTAATCGCCGAACGAGAAATTTCCGAGCATTTCAAAAAACGTTCCGTGGCGGGCGGTCTTGCCTACGTTTTCAATGTCGCCTGTTCTTATGCACTTCTGACACGTCGTAACGCGGCGGCGCGGCGCGGTTTCAGGGTTCTGAAACCACGCCTTCATCGGCGCCATACCGGAATTTATCAGAAGAAGGCTTGCGTCATTTTTGGGTACAAGAGAAAAGCTGCCGAGTCTTAAACAGCCCTTTGACTCAAAAAACGCAAGAAATTTTTCACGTATCTCATTTACACCCATCGATTTCATAGTTAACCTATTCTCCTTTGTTTTCACAAAATTATTCTATTTTATAATTATATAAAAAATCATGTATACTGTCAAGATTCACCGTAAAAATTCCACGTGATGTAAATTGCAATATAAAATGTCCACAAAATTATTAAGCAACTTCTTCTGTTTTT
>CAZWMB010000062.1:0-7809 GCA_964634635.1 uncultured Lachnospiraceae bacterium | reverse complement strand
AACGGACAATTGGCGGCTGACCAGCTGCCCGACGACCCGTCACTTAAGCCGTCTGATGTTGTTATAGAAGGCGATAAAATCGAGGTTTATGTTGTAGGCGTAAACGATGCAGAGGGTAAGGTTGTTCTGTCGAGAAAGAAATTGGTAGCAATGGAGAACTGGAACAGGATTAAAGACGCTTTTGAGTCAGGCGAGATTTTGGAAGGAAAGATTGTTAAGGCTGTAAAGGGCGGAGTAATCGCTCTTACGGACGGTTCTCAGGTATTTATACCCGCGCGTCAGGCATCCGGCAGATTTATTCAGGATCTTCAGAGTCTTGTCGGTACAACGGTTAATTACAAGATTATTGAAATTGATGAAAGAAGAAAACGCGTAATAGGCTCGGTAAGAGTACTTATTGAGGCTGAAAGAAAAGCAAGAGAAGAAAAATTCTGGGCGGACGCCGAAGTAGGCAAGAGATACGAGGGTACCGTTAAGTCGCTTACATCCTTCGGCGCATTTGTTGATATTGGCGGAGTTGACGGACTTGTTCATATCAGCGAGCTTTCGTGGAATAAAATCAAGCACCCGTCAGAGGTTGTAAAAGAGGGCGACGTGCTTGACGTATATATTAAAGATATAAATCCGGAAACAAAGAAAATTTCTCTTGGATTTAAAAAGATTGAGGACAATCCGTGGATAATCGCGCAGTCTAAGCTTAATCTCGGCGATATTGTAAAGTGTAAGATTGTACGTATGCTGCCGTTCGGCGCGTTCGCGGAGATTATGCCTAATGTGGACGGCCTTATACACATTTCACAGATTGCGGACAGGAGAATAGAAAGGCCGGAGGACGTTCTGTCAATAGGCGAGGAGGTTGAGGCTAAAATTACCGACCTTAATTGGGAGGACAAGAAAATCAGCCTTTCAATCAGAGCGCTTATCCCCGTACCGAAGCCTGAGGAAAATACAATCGAGGAAATTCCCGCTGAACCGCAGAATGATGAAACTCTTGTGTATTCCACGGACCCTGATGTCGAGGTTGAGGATGCCATAGAAATTGAACCTGCCGAGGAGCCTGAGATTAAAGAGGAAACTCCTTCAGAGGATGCTCCTTCAGAGGATGCTCCTATTGAGCAATCAGAGGAGACAGCCGCAGACGACGTTGCGGAGGAGGCGGAATAATTTTGTATTTAAAAGGTAGGGACAATCCTGCCTTTTTTAATTGATATGTGTAAAAGGGGATTGAATTTATGACAAAGCTTGATGAATTTGAACAAAATGTAAAAGATAAAGAGGTTACTGTTATAGGTATGGGCATATCCAATCTGCCTCTTGTAAGGTATCTTCTTGAGCTTGGAGCGCGTGTTACAGTGCGTGACAAACGCTCGGCGGCGGATTTGGGCAAGTATTACAAAGAACTGTCAGAACTTGGAGTGGACTTCCATCTGGGCGGCGACTATCTGAAAGACCTTTCCGGAGATATTATATTCAAGACTCCGGGCATGCGTTTTGACGTTCCGGAGTTGATTGCGGCAAGGGAAAACGGCAGTATTGTCACGAGTGAAATGGAAACGTTTTTTGACGTATGTCCGTCGCATATAATAGCGGTAACCGGCAGCGACGGCAAGACAACGACAACAACGCTCATTCACCGGATGATGACAAAAGCCGGTTATACAACGTGGTTAGGCGGAAATATAGGAAACCCGCTGCTCTCGGATGCGCGCGAAATGAAAACGGAAGATTGGGTAATTTTAGAATTATCCTCTTTTCAGCTCCATACAATCCGTAAATCGCCCGAAATAGCGGTTATTACCAATATTTCGCCAAATCATCTCGATATGCACAAGGACTACCGTGAATATATAGACGCCAAAAAAAATATTATGCTTTACCAAAACGCCGGAGACTTGCTTGTCGTAAACGCTGACAACGCCGTTACGGCAGAAATAGGCAAGGAGGCGCAAGGCAGGGTAAAATATTTTTCGAGAAAACACTCTGCCGACGTTTATCTTGACGGCGACATGATAAAGCGCGGACAGGAATGTGTGCTTGATATAAACGGAATAAAAATTCCGGGTATGCATAATGTGGAGAATTATATGGCAGCCATAGCCGCCATAGAGGGGCTTGTACCGGATGAGGTCATAACAGATATAGCCGGAAACTTCGACGGCGTCGAGCACCGTATAGAATTTGTCAGAACGCTTGACGGCGTACGTTATTACAACAGTTCTATTGACTCCAGTCCCAACAGAACAATAAATACCTTACAGGTATTCCCGGACAAGGTTATAATGATTGGCGGAGGCAAAGACAAGGGTATTCCTTATGACGATATAGGTCCGGTTCTTGCCGAGCATGTCAAGGCGCTTATTCTTATCGGCGCCACCTCGGATAAAATCCGTAATGCTCTTGATGCGGAAATAAAAAAGACAGGAAAAGGGAAGGATATAAAAGTAATCCAAGCAAACTCCTACGAGGAGGCTGTGAATACCGCCAGAAGTAACGCGCGAAACGGCGATGTGGTTATACTCACTCCCGCAAGCACAAGCTTCGATATGTTCCGCAATTTTGAGGAGCGCGGAAATTTATTTAAAAAATTAGTAAACGAGCTGAGATAGTTATGAAAACTTTAATAAAAAAATTAAGCGATATGCGAGGCGTTTCTGGCTTTGAGTACCGCATTACGGATAAAATAGCCGACATGCTGCTTGAGTATTGCGACGAGGTCAGACGCGACCCTCTCGGCAGCGTTATAGCTGTAAAACACTGCGGTAAGGAAAACGCGCCTAACATTATGATTGAGGCGCACTGCGATGAAATAGGGCTTATGGTTACGTCAATAACCGACGAGGGCTATCTGACCTTTTGCGGCATAGGCGGAATTGACGAAAGGACATTGCCCGATACGGAGGTTGTAGTTCATGGCAAAAGAGATTTATGGGGCGTTGTGGGAATAAAGCCCGCATGGAGGCTGAAAGCAGGAAAAACCGTTAAGATGAAGGAGCTTGCAATTGATACGGCTCTGGCGGCTGACAAGGTAAGGGAATATGTATCTGTGGGCGACAGCGTATCCATAGCTCAGTCGGTAGGTTTTCTCGGAAAAAAGCAGTTCAGCGGCAAATCCTTGGACGACAGGGCGAGTATAGCGGCGATTTTATCTGTGCTTGAAAAGCTTGAAGGCGAGCAATTAAATGTAAACGTATACGCTGTAGCCGCCGTACAGGAGGAGGTGGGCTGCCGAGGAGGAAAAACCGCGGCGTACGGTATAAATCCCGATATGGCGGTCGCCATTGACGTGTGTCATGGAATTACACCCGACAACAGCGAAGATGCGTTCGAGGTCGGCAGCGGTACGGTTCTGTCGGTAGGTCCCAATCTGCATCCTAAGCTTACTCAAGCGTTGTCGGATACCGCAAAAAAGCACAATATAAAGCTCAATATTGCCGCCGAGGGCGGAAATACGGGAACGGACGCATGGGAAATACAAACCGCGCGCAACGGTATTCCGACAGCGCTTTTATCAATACCTCTTAAATATATGCATACAAGCGTAGAAACGCTTGCGGTATCGGATGTGAAAGCCACGGCTAACCTGCTCGCGGCGTTTATCGGGGAGCAAAAGGGGGATACGCAATGGATGAGCTTTTAAGGAAACTGTCCGCCGCCAACGCGGTCAGCGGGAACGAGCATGAAGTGCGTCAAATTATAACAGATGAAATCAGGGAATACACCGACCGTATCGATATTGACAGCATGGGTAATATACTTGCGCTGAAAAAGGGCGGACTGTCCGGCAAAAGAATTGCGGCGGCTGCCAATATGGACGAACCCGGATTTATACTGAGCGGTATAACGGAAAAGGGGTATATTAAATTTTCTCCCATTGGTAATGTCGACCCGCGAAAGCTTGTTTCCAAACGCGTTATAATTAACGGTAAGGTCAGAGGCGTAATCGGTATGAAGGCGATACATCTGCAAACCAAGACGGAACGCGAAAATGTTACCGCACTGTCAAAGCTTTTTATAGATATAGGCGCAAAAAGTAAGGCGGCGGCTAAAAAACATGTGTCAATAGGGGATTATATAACATTTGACACTGAATTTTTACGCATAGGCGATAGAGTAAAGGGTAAGGCTCTTGAACGCAGCGGCGCGTGCTGCGCCCTTATAAACGCCTTAAAGCAGGATTATCCGTTCGATTTTTACGCCTGCTTTACCGTACAGAAGGAAGTGGGCGCGCGGGGAGCGAATATTATGGCGCACCGTATGAATTTCGACGCTGTGCTGTCCGTATCGGCGGTTGAGTCCGAGGACATGTTCGGATGCGAAAAAAATCCGGAGGGAGCCGCGCTTGGAAATGGCGTCGCTGTTGTTTACGCCGATAAAGCGTCAATCGCCGACAGAATTCTTACGGAAAAGCTTACCGCGTTGACCGCAGAAAAAAAAATACGTACACAGCGCATTGCGGCATGCAATGAAATCGGAGACGCCGGCTCTTTTTGCACGTCTTCATACGGCGCGGTAATAACAAATATAGCAATTCCGTGCAGATACTCACATTCGCCCGTATCGGTTATGTCGCCGGCGGATATTGAGGAAACGGAAAAATTTATAGGTTTATATATAAATGAAATCGGAGAGATGATATAATGGAAATTTTAACTATGTTGGAAAAGCTCACGCAAACAGACGGCGTGTCCGGTAGTGAATCGAAGGTGCGTGAATTGATATGCGGTGAGGCAAAAAAATATTGCGACGATATAACTATCGACGCGCTGGGAAATCTTATAGCGCATAAAAAAGGCGGGAAGAGGAAAATTATGCTTGCCGCTCATATGGATGAAATTGGCGTGATTATTACAGGAATAGATGATAAGGGTTTTCTGAGCTTCTCAAATATAGGAGGACTTAACAAGCGAAACCTTGTAAATCTAAGAGTACGCTTTGATAACGGTACGGAGGGCGTTATAGGTGTTTCTGACGAGGAATTTAAACGCAAGGCGGATTTGTCCGGACTGTATATAGATATAGGCGCCGCGGATAAAGACGACGCGGAAAAGAAAATCGGTATCGGGGCTGTCGGCGCGTTTGTCGGCGGTTTTTCCGTACAGAAAGACAGGGTAATTTCAAAGGCTATGGACAATCGTGTCGGATGCGCGGTTTTACTGGAGGTTATGAGCGGTATCGAGGATTGTGAAAACGACTTATATTTTGTGTTTACGGTGCAGGAGGAGATAGGACTGCGCGGAGCAAAAACAGCGGCGTTTGCTATAAAGCCCGACGCGGCCATTGCCGTTGATGTAACCGACGCCGAGGATACTCCCGACTTTGTAAAAACGTCTGTACGACTCGGAGGCGGAGCCGCGGTAAAGGTCATGGATCGTTCGATTATCTGCGACGCTGAGCTGCGCGGAGGGCTAATCTCCGCCGCAAAAGAGAACTCTATACCGTATCAGCTTGAGGTAATGACGGACGGCGGAACCGACGCCGGAGCCATACAGCTTACACGTTCAGGGATAAAAACAGGAGGAATATCCATACCTACAAGATACATCCATTCTACGTCTGAAATGGCGGATATTCATGATATAAACAGCTGTGTAAAGCTTTTACGCGCATTTTTGCGTGTAAAAGCGTAAAAATCGGAGGTGAAATCCTGTGGCAACTTGGGGAGTGCATTTAAGAATAGCAGAATTATTTTTTGATAAAATAGACCAATCTCATCACAGAGAATTCGTTATAGGTTCGGTAGCGCCCGACTGCGGATACGGAGTAAAGGACAGCTTCGGCGAGTTTACTCCGCCGCCTACGGTGACGCATTGGTCGCCGAGCGGCGCGAAACGCGATTGCCGTTACCATGACTTTTATAACTCATTTCTAACAGCAAAAAATAACGAC
Organism: uncultured Lachnospiraceae bacterium; assembly: GCA_964634635.1. Classification (GTDB taxonomy): domain Bacteria; phylum Bacillota; class Clostridia; order UBA1381; family UBA1381; genus Hominilimicola. The sequence goes on along the minus strand of CAZWMB010000062.1, from coordinate 1,923 downwards.
GATTACTGGTTTTATCTCGGATACTATGTCCACCTTTTGACGGATATAATGTGGTCAGTTACCATGTATTTGCCGACACGCCAAAAATACGCTGAGCAATATGATAAAAATCCGGAATTTTTAAGGGTAATAAAACAGGACTGGAACGATATTGATGCGGAATACTTTAATCAAAACAGCAAGCAAAAAGTATTCGGTATATTAAAAAATGCAGGTGATATAAAGGATTATCTTACATATTATGAAAAGGGTCAGCTCACATCGCAGGTGAAATTCATTGTAAGCTACTATGAAAATTACGGTGAAATCACTGACAGAAAATATAAGTATACAACGCCGGAGGAAATAGTTAATTTCCTGAACTGCGCATATGAGCTGCTGTATCTTGTTTTAAAGAGGGAAGAGCTTATCTGAGCTTAGGCGTTTCTGTATTTCGGTATGTTATCAGCGTTATTAAACGCTATAATCGCGTTTGTTCCGCGCGTTACAGGTGAATTTATATCCTCGATTTTTTCTCCGTCAATAATACCGTTTTCTATAACCGTGCAAGTCTCCGCATAGCCGGCGTCGGACAATAACGCGGCAATCGGAGTACCTATCGGCGCTCTGAAGTCGGAAGGGCTGAGAATGTCGTCGCCGGACACCGTTACGGTCTTGGTTATTATAGGTTCTCCGTATTTGAACGCTTCGGAAATATTGTACAGAGTTTCAGATCCTATTACAAGCGAGTTTGCCGTTTCAGCGCTCCTGCCGGTAACGGTACCGATAAGCGTCTTACGTTCGCTTTGCGGATATCGTGACTTTAATGAAATGACGTCTATATAATTGTTGTATCTTATGCGCAGCTTAAGCTCGGAAAATATACGGCGTGTAGCGGTTTCAACGGCAATAACCGCCTTTTTGGTATTAAGTATGCTCATAGCTATATTAAGACCGTCAAGTATATTGTCCGGACCGCTGAGCGCGGCGAGCTGGGGAGAGGAAACGTACGGGTCGCTGTCAAAACAGCATACAATTACTCTGTCAGGAGTTTTTTCGGGCGTCAGCAACACATGTGCCGGTACCGCGTTTACAGTGTCATATATACCGCTTTCACGAATTATCCATAGTTTCTCGCGCGTTGTAAGGGACGACGGAGCCTTGTCAAGTTTTTTCAGCGGCATTTTCTCAAAAAGCATGTCGTTTTCAATGACAATCCGTTTTTCCGAAACGGATACGACTTTTCCCGAGCTGCTGCTGTGTACGGGCAGAGCATTAAAGCTTTCGAGATCCGCTATTTTCTGCATAGCAAATACATGACTGTCTTTTTGTACAAGCGGTGACAGCTTCATTCCGCAGTCTATAATATAGGAATAAGTAAGAGCGGGCAGCGCTTTTTTTATAACCGCATCGTTCGCGTAACCGTTGTGTTTTTTGTATGCGCGCGCACCCTTAAATGATAGAGCCATTTCCAAGTCCTCCGTATTTATTGATATACTGATTTTATCATACCGTCGTTCAAAAATCAAATATTCTTTATACAAGCCGGATGGGGGATTATTATACATAAATTAAAGTAGTATAAATGACAGTTTATTATACTTATTTGTTCGAATTCAAGCTGTTCCGTCTTTTTGCATTTCTGCTGACGTAGATTTATACAACAAAAAGAACAGCTAATCAACTGTTCTTTTTGCAAATAAGGGGGTATTAACCGATTACAGTAAATCGGTTTAATGTATTTTGTGAGGTCATTACTCATTATTCCCTCAATTTAGAATTATATACAATATTTCGGAAAAATATTAAAATTGACATTTTGCATAATTTATTACATCTTATTCATATCTAAATTTTACAACTTGCATATTGACAAAAGTATAATTGATGATATAATAATTAGTATAAACAAACAAACTTAATAGCTAATTTTGCGATAAGACA
>CAZWMB010000061.1:0-7812 GCA_964634635.1 uncultured Lachnospiraceae bacterium | reverse complement strand
TGACACAGTGACGCATAAAACGAATATAACTCCGGTAAAAAACGGCGAACAAATCAAGCTGAAAAACATAGAAACACCGGCAAACCGCGCCTTTTTCGCGCTGGGCAACGACAGAATTGTTATGAGGGTAAGTATAAAAAAATCCGGGGAAATTTTCGAGATCCTTGATGAAAACAACCGGTTGTACGGTACGTTAAAAAACACGGGAGGAGAGCAATATTTATTTGAAACGGTATAAAAAGAAGCTAAATCGGTATACCGTTATATTGCGGTATACCGATTTTACTTTACTGCTTTATCCGCGGCTGCTACACACGGATAATTTTTTGTTTCCAGATTACTGAACGCTGTACTTTGACGATGATCTCGCGATTGTTACGTTCGTCATATCAAAGTCATACGTATTGCCTCTCTTGTAACCCCAGCAGGTTGTCTTCATACCGAAAATATCCTTCGGAATCGATACCGAGTAAGCCGCGTCCACAACCTGACCTACAACCTTGCCCGTGCTTACATCCGTAACAACCACGTTAAATTCCTCAAGGTTATTGTCAATTGTAAGTCTTATTTTATACCACTTATCCGTATCAATTACAGCGACGTTTTCCGTTCTCGCACCGTTGTTGCAGGTCAGACCGTTTGGACTGAGCGTCATGCTTATAGGTACGGTTTCGGCAGCGTTAAAGCCGCTGCTTGTCGGATCCTCAAACCAACCGAGCATAAAGTTGAAATCCTGAGAGTCGGACTTGATACGCAGGTCGTACTCAACAAGACCATAGGGTCCCATCTGGTTCGAGTTCGTAAGATTTCTGTTGTAGAAATACATCGAGCCGGCGCCGTCACCCGAGCCTGTCTTGTCACTGTTTGTCCAGAAATTGCAGTAGTTTACCTGTCTGTCCTCATCATATAGGAAAGTCTGATAATGAACGCTTGCGCTGCCCTTTGACAGCCACGGAGAACCGTCGATTATAATACCCAGACCGTGATACCCGGTTCCCTTGGCTCCGCCGATGGAAACATCATTGAAGTCCGAATTGTTTACATATGTAACACTTTCCTCCGCGCTTGCGAGCATTGGCATTGCAAGCGCCTGCGCTGCAAGAATTCCGGCTGCGATTATTGAAAAAATCTTTTTCATTATTATTCCCCTTTCACTGTTAGATGTCATATTATTTATTATATTTTACAACATTTTCAACAAAAAAGATATATAAAAAGCAGATAAAAATGTTCAAAAATCTGTTTTGCCCTGCCGCGTCCGCCGCTTAAAAAACAGCCTGTTCGGCAGCGCGAGCGCTACCACCGTACCCACGGCAATCGCCGCCGCCGCCTTTACGGTTTCCGCGCCTACGGTAAGCGCGGCTGAGTAATCTGACGCTATAAAATTGTATATTGTATTGTACATACCCGCCCCGGGAACAAGCGGAATTATTCCGGCGAGCAGGTACACGGTCACCGGAATTTTGCGAATATTCGCAAGCGAGCGCGAAAGCGCCGTTACCGCCGCGGAGGAAATAAGCGCCGCAAGCTCGGGCGCACCGGTATATCTTTCCGCGAGCCAGTATACGCCCTCGGACACAAGACCCGCCGCGCCGCACAGCACAAGCTCCCCCCGGCTCACGTTAAAATTCACGGCAAAGGCCAGCGTCGCGGCAAACGCCGCCGCAAGCTCAATCCACTCGCTTTTCATATAATAAACCCCTCTGTCATATGTCCCAGAATATACATGACCGCGCCGGCTCCCGAGGCGAGCGCGGAGGCGGTGACAAGCGCGTCGAACAGGCGCGCTCCGCCGGACAGGTAGTCGCCGGCTATTATGTCGCGCAGGGCGTTTGTAATGGCAAGTCCCGGTACAAGAGGCATTATCGCGCCGGTTATCATAGCGTTCATGTCCGTACCCAGACCTACTCTATGCAGCGCCGACGCCAGCAGAGCAATCGCCGAGCCGCCGGTAAGAGTAATTATAAACCCCGCGGTGCGTACGCGCCGCATTACCCGCAAAAGCAGGTACACCGCCGCTCCCACGGTAAACGAATTCAATCCGTCAAGCCAGCCTCCGCCGTGCAGCAGGGTAAAAAAGCCGCTGCTTGACGCTACCGCCGCCGTCCTCATCCACATCGGATACGGATTAAGACGTATTATCGCACGCAGTCGTTTCTCCGCCCTGTCAAGACTCATTCCGCTGTCCACGATATTTCGTGACAGCGTGTTTATTTTCGCGACCTTGTCCAGATTTATCGTACGCTCCCTCACCCTCACCGTCCTTGACGAACTGCCTATATTGATGAAAAAACCCGTCAATACCACCATTACCTCGCTGCTGCCGCTGTAAAAGCTGTTTATCATTCTTTTTAGGGTATCCTCCACGCGGCTGGTTTCCGCTCCGCTGCCGAGCAGAGCCACGCCCGCCTGCGCCGCGAAATCGAGAAGTCTGTCTGTATCCATTCCAATTTCCGCCTCTTTTTTGTATTAGTATGCGCGCTTTGGAATTTTTTATCATAAATAAAATCACTGTATATAAAAAGGCAGCCTCAGCCGGCCGCCTCGCTCCCTGTCCGTCCTAACGGGCGGCATTTTTACTTTTATAAACACATTCTGCTACATACTGCTCCAGCGCCGTCCAATCTTCTATTCTGCCCTCCTTGACGGCGAGGTCAATCTCCGCGACGCGCTTTACCATCCACGCCAGCGCGTCGCCGGAAAAGCCGTTCGCCCCGTCGATATACTTACGAGCAATGTACGGCGAAACTCCAAGCTCCGCCGCTGTTTCTTCCGGCGACGCGCCGCGCGCGGTCTTAGCGCGCAGCATTTTTTCGAACGCCGAGAACAGCAGGTACAAAACCGTAAACGGATTTTCCTTTGCCGTTTTCAGGTCAACGAGCGTTGACATGGCTTTTTGAGTATTACCCGCCATAACGGCGTCCGTCAGCTCAAATACAATTACCTGTGTCGACTTTGAAACGACACGCTCTATATCGCTCCCGTATATCTCGGTATCACAGAAATCAAACAGCTTGTTAAGCTCATTGTTTACATTGGACAAGCCGCTGTCACACAGGCTTATAAGATAAAGCGCGTTGTCCTTGGACATCTTTTTCTTTGCGTTAAGACACTGTTTCATCACCCATGACGCCATGTCCGCGTCGCTCAGATACCGAAATTCCACAACCGCTCCCGCCTTTGCCGCCGCCTTGTACAGCGCGCCGCGCTTATCAACGCTTGTTTCGTCAAACACGACGACGGTATCCTCCGATATACGTTTGAATTTTTCGGTCCAGAACTCCTTTTTTTCCTCCGCAGACGGTCCTCCGACCGCGCGCTTTGAGGAAAATATCCCGCTGTCCTTTATATGAATGAGCCTCCTGTCCGTCATCATCGGAAAGCCCTCCCACGCGTCATCGTACTCTGAAAAGGGTATGTCGGCGCCGTTCAGCTCTATACGGTTGAATTCCGGAAACCCGCCGTCCGGTATATTGTCCGCGACCTTTTTTACGTACATGTCCTTAAGGAAGTCCTCCTCGCCGTAAAACACGTACAAATTCGACAGCGTTCCCTCTCTAAGCTGCTTTTTTAACTGTATCAGGCTGTCGTTTTTCTTAGCCGCCATTCTTCTCCCTCCTGTTCATCGTATTTATTTTAACATGTTTTTTGTCAACAGTAAAGCATATATCGCCGTCAATATCCGTACGATAAAGCTTTACGCCGGAAAGACGCTCCAGTACCTCTTCCTTGGGAAGTCCGTAGTTATTGTCCGCGCCGACGCTTATTACAGCGTATTCCGGCGAAAGAGCGTCAAGCCATTCGGCGGTAGTCGCCGTCGCGGAGCCATGGTGCGACACCTTCAGCAGGTTCGCGTCACGAGCGCCGCCCGTCTCTATAAGACACAGCTCCGCAAACGCGGACATGTCTCCGGTAAACGCAGCGGTAAAGTCGTTATAGCTTACATAATACACATACGAGGAGTCGTTCTCGTCATCGCTGATTTCCGTTTTCGGCGCAGGCGGAATAATTTGCAGCTCCATGCCGTTTTTGTACTTGAGTATCGTCCTGTCCGATATGTAATGCACCGCCGTACCGTTCTCCTTCGCCGTCTCCTCCAATTTTACGCGCCACTCGCTGCCCTCCATATTGTCGGGCAAAAACAGATTTCTTACCTTAATATCGCGCATCGCGGCGATAATACCCTGTACGTGATCCTGATGATAATGACTGACAAACGCGCTGTCAACCTTGGACACGCCCTTTGCCTTCAGGTATTCAAGGTACACCTTCTCGCCGGGGTCATAATCGGAGTACTCCGTACCGCCGCCTCCGTCTATCAGCACGTTAAAGCTGTACGGCGCCTGAATGAGCGCGCCGTCGCCCTGACCGACGTTGACAAAGGTAATTTCCAGACTGCCGATCCGCGCCGCCTGCGAAACCGCGAACGAAACACAGAGCGCGCAGGCGGCAAATACAAGTCTGCGCCTGTCACGCGTCTTTCCCTTTATGTGCTTTACCGCCGCGGCGGTGAAAAGAGTATATATAATAAGAAATAAAATGTCCGGACGCGGAAAGGTCATGTATGAGTACGGCAGCTTGTCCACTATAACCGGTATACGCGCGATTATAAACAGCAGCGCGCGTGAAACCTCGTAAAACAGCGGCGCGGCGCCGAACAGCGCGAGAAATACGATAAGCGGCGGCGAAATGACAAGCAGCGCCGCGACGCACGGCAGCATAATCACCGAAATAAGGATTGAATATATCGTTACGCCGCTCCAGAAGTACAGAGTCACCGGTATAAGCCCGATTGTGCAGATAAGTCCTACCGAAACGGACCTCCGCAGATATTCCCAATGTATAAATTTCAGACGCTCGTATACCGTACCGTAAAAATAGTGTATCATAATACCGGACAGCATAGATACGGCAAATCCCGAGTCAAAATACACCAAGGGATTTATTATGCCCATTATCAGCGCGACCGCTCCGATTACATCAAGATAGTAGAGCCGTCCGAAAATATTTTTCACCGCGATAAAAACCGCAAGTACAAGACAGAGCTTTACAAATACCGCGCCGGTACAGTTCATAAGCGCATATACAATAAGCAGAACGATTGTCAGACAATCCCGTATATTCTTTTTAAAGCCGCCGATTACAAAGGTTATGACCGACATAAACAGCATGACGTGCAGAAACGCGGGATAAAAATACCGTTTTGTACCGGTACGCCGAAGCAGTCTGTCATAATCGTCGGAGAACTCGCGCTTGTTGCCCGTCAGAGCGGCCTTCATTATCGCGGCGTAATCGCCGGTATAGCGCTCGCTTATAATATCCGTCACAAAGCTCTTGACGCTCATGCTTATCGCGTAGGGTGTGAAATCACGTATTTTATTCTCACTGAGCGCCGCGTCGGGCGCGTACATTCTGAAATACACGCCGCGGCTTTTGTAATATTTGGCATAGTCAAAGCCGTTCGTATTCATTTTGCCCGACATCGTTTCCGTAAAGCCAGAAAAAACAACCGTGTCGCCGTACGAAAAACCGTCGGGAGCGGTAAGCAAAAGTCCGTCGTTTATTTTGCGCGTTTCACCGTTGTACGTTACGTACTTCACCTTTACCGTGTAAGTGACATTTTCGCTGTCCTGTTCGGGTATATCGCAAATTCTGCCCGTCAGGGTAATATATCTGCCCATATATTCCGACAGATCGCGCGTATTGTCGCTTGCGGCATAGCTGCACAGAACGCCTCCCAGCACAAACGCAAACACCGCGGTTAAAATTTTTATATTTAAACTATGTTTAAAAATCGCCTGTATTGTCAATACCATAATAAGGGATAAAAAGAAAAACAATGCAAATACGGGGCTTATACGCTCGTACAGGTAGACGCCCGCGGCAAAGCACACGGCTATTCTGATGTATTCCATTGCCATTTCCTCCCTTCCTGATTTATTCTATCATAAGCACGCAAAGCTTTTCAATTAAATATACTTTTTGTAATATTTGTAATATAAATGTTACAAATATCACATGTATATTACCGTATTATTACAAAAAGAATACAAAAAGATTAAAAAAGTGTTGACAAATATGTTTTAGCGGTGTATAATGCCATTTGTAATGTTTTTGAAATATTATGGTAATTATTATGTAATCAAAGCGGTACGTAGCTGCTTTAAAATTTAGGAGGTTTTATTTTATGAAGAACTTTAGGCATTCAATTGTCGCTATAATAGCAATTGCAATGATAAGTTCGCTTGCGGCGGCGCAGACCGCGGACCTTAATGAGCTGAAGGAACAGAGAAAACAGAGAATAAATGTGTCGGCGGCGGAAAAAAGCATAACCATTGCGCAGAAGGATATCACTGACGCGGTTAAGGGTACAGCGGAAATTTCACTGGAGCCTACCGTACCGCCCGTAAGCGAAACGGACGAAAGTGAAATCGCGGCGAAGAGCTTTTACCCGATAGGCTATATCAATATTACAAGCGGAACGCTTGGCGTAAGAGATATACCGTCGGACGAGGCGGAGGTAATTGACTCAATCGAGGTTTGCGCGGAGGTAGAAATAATTGAGAACTCGGAGGGCTGGTACAGGATTGCCTATAACGGCAAATCCGGCTATGTCCCCGCGGACAGCGTTACACAGGACAGAAAGCTCGCGGAGGACGCGCAGAAGTCCTATACAAATTACAAAATCGCTCAGGTTACGCTTTCCGGCGATTCGGTAAGGGTACGCAAGGAACCGAATACCGATTCGGAAGTTTTGGATGAGCTTACGAACGGCACATATGTATACGTGCTGTGGGGCGAGGATGATTTTATCAGAGTGTGCTACGGCGACGAATATGAGGAAGGTTATGTTATAAACACCTCTCTCGAATTTATCGGCGAGTGGATAGAGAAAGATGAAATTTCCGCTAAACAGAAGGAAATCGCCGACCAAAAGGCGGCGGCGCAGAGAGCGGAGGAAATCGCGAAGCAAAACAGCGCCGCGGCGGGCAAATCCACGGTCAGCGCTGCCGAAGAGCAGTATTCCGCTCCGTCAGCCTCCTCAAAGGGACAGGCTATCGTGAACACGGCTATGCAGTACCTTGGCGTACCATACGTCTGGGGAGGCGCCTCTCCATCCGGCTTTGACTGCTCCGGACTTGTACAGTACGTATGCTCAAAGAACGGCATAAGCGTAAGCCGCGTCGCGTCGGACCAGAGAAATAACGGCACATATGTAAGCCGTGAAAATTTACAGCCCGGCGATCTGGTATTCTTTGCGAAAAGCGGAAATATTCATCATGTGGGTATTTATATCGGAAACGGAAATATGATTCACGCGCCGCAGACAGGCGACGTTGTTAAAATCTCGTCTATAAACACCGAGTACCGTATATCTCAGTACGCGGGAGCGGTAAGAGTTTATTAAGAATTATTTTAGGGGGCTGTCTCAATAAGTGATTTTTCACAAAATTGAGACAACGCCCTCTTTTTCTGTAATAGGAAATTGCTCGCGGCGCGAGATTTTTGCTTATTACAAAAAAGCGCAGCGTATGCCCCGCGCTCATAGGGAGGTATGAGCGCGGGGCATTTGTCATGCGCAGCCGGAAAAAACAAAGTTAAGAAAAAACTTGCCAAAGATTGTACCGTGTGATATACTTAAATCAAGGGGACGGCACCCATAACAAAAAACAGCGAATAAATCACAGAGGGGAATGACGCCCATGACAAAAAACATTACTGTGGTTGATGAAAACAACAATATATTGGAAAGCACCTACCCAAAACGTGCTAAAGGACTTATTAAGAAAGGGCGCGCTAAACGGGTAAGCG
>CAZWMB010000060.1:0-7852 GCA_964634635.1 uncultured Lachnospiraceae bacterium | reverse complement strand
CAGCCCTTTTTATAGATAAATTTTCCATATATTACAGTCAACATAGATATACCGACAGCTCGGTAACAATGGCTGTAAAGGCTCATCTGCGCAACCAGAAGCCTGTACTAATCGCCGTGTCCACAAACGACGGTCTTGGTACGGCGGCAAAAAATATCGGCATGCTGCTGAACTGTAAAAATCTGTATTTTCTGCCGTTCGCTCAGGACGATTATCAAAATAAACCCAACTCTCTGGTGGCTGATTTTGACAAGCTTACCGACGCGGCTATCGCCGCGTTTGAGGGAAGGCAAGTCCAGCCTATTCTGGGCTTTTAATATAAATTCCATAAGACAAAAGGGAACTCCGCGCAGACAAATACCTCGCGGTGTTCTCTTTATTTTTGCTCCGGCGCAAAATTCCGTTTATGTTTTTTTGATTTATTACGAGGACTTCCCGCCGCTACACGCCGCAATTTTGCATATTTATATTCTGTTTGTATATCAGTTTATACGACGCCGGTACAGCGCCATCCAAGTCCTCTCTATACATATCCACGCCGTTAATTTGACTGTTACCATAGGTTCTGTAATAGTAAATTCCTTTGTCGGCGCTGCAGCAGGAGCTGTACAGTGTCGTTTCGTATTTTTCTCCCTCAAGGCGCACGCAGCCCCGCTGCTGCTCAACGGAGCCGAGTATGTGGAAAAACTGGCTTACGCTTTCCTCCTCCCCGACGCCCGAAACCGAGTTCAGCTTAGTAAACGCCGCTCTTACAAACCGCGACGCTGAGGATAAATCCCCCGGAAGTCCGATAGCTCCCATACCGCGACTATATGCGCGCAGCTTGATCCGGTCCGAAAATTTATTGTCAGGCTCGTTCCTTGAGAGGCTCATATAGTTATTTATATTAAACATATGAATATCAAACGTCGGATTATTTGTAAGAACCCCTATCTCATTATCGTATACTCTGAGTCCCTCCTTCACGCACTCCACCGTAACCGCGCCGTCAGAGTCCGCGATAATCCAGTGCAGCGGATGACACGGCAGCTTGTCGCTGAAATTGACATTTACAAGATTTAAACGCTCCAGGAGCTTTTTTACCTCGCTTATCGACGCGCATTGTCCCAATATCCACGGAATAAATTCAAACGGCGCTATATTGTCCTTTCCGTCCGCCGGCGGTTTATAGTCAGCGTTACCGACAAAGTTAAGACCCGCCATGCTAACGCCCTTCTCGTTTGACGCGTCATAATAAAGCGGATAGCCGTCCGCCATGAACGCAATTCCTATCATAGCATAATGCGTCCGTATTTTGCCGGCGCTCCGGAATACAAACGGATAATTGCGCGGCGTGACCGTCACCGTTTCATCATAGGAATACTCCAAATCAAAATTGCGTCCGAAATAGTGATTATCTGTTTTATAAGTTATCGCTGTACACATAGACCTTGCTCCCCTGATTATTTTCTATTTATTCTTTCTCATTATCCGATATTTATCCGGCTGTAACCGACCGCCGTATTGTAAATTATGTTTCATATTTCCTTTATTCTGTAAATATTTCTGTTTTTTTCTTATGATACTTGAAAAAAGCGGAAAAAAGGTATATAATTATATTATCATTATAAAAAGGAGTTTTGGGAAATGAGTACATTCATAGAAACGCTCAAGGAAAGAGCAAAAAAAGATATTAAAACCGTTGTACTCGCCGAGGGCGAGGAAATACGTACGCTGAAAGCGGCGGATATGGTAAAAAGAGAGGGCTACGCGAGGATTATTCTTGTCGGCAATCCCGACAAAATCAGCGATATGGCTAAAGCCGAGAAGCTTGACATAGAGGATATCAAAATTGTGGACAGCGAAAACAGTGAGAAAAATGAGGAATACGCAAAGGCGTTCTACGAGCTGAGGAAAAGCAAGGGCGTTACCCTTGAGCAGGCGGCGGAAACTATCAAGGATCCGTCCTACTATGCGGTTATGATGGTTAAGCAGGGCGACGCTGACGGCATGGTATCGGGCGCCGTACATTCCTCCGCGGACACTATCCGCCCGTCGCTTCAAATTCTGAAAACCGCTCCGAATACCAAGCTTGTATCGGCGTTTTTCATAATGAATGTACCGGACTGCGAGTACGGCGACAACGGGACGTTCCTGTTCGGCGACTGTGCGCTAAACCAAGACCCTACCGCGGAAGAGCTTAGTGAAATCGCTTTGTCGTCGGCTGAGTCGTACAGGCAGCTTGTCGGCGGAGATCCAAAGGTGGCTATGCTTTCTTATTCTACATACGGCAGCGCTAAAAGCGCGCTCGTCGATAAGGTTCGGGAGGCGGCGCGGCTTGCCAAGGAAAAGGCTCCCGACCTAAAGCTTGACGGCGAATTGCAGCTTGACGCGGCAATTGTAGACAGTGTGGCTAAACAAAAGGCGCCCTCTTCAACGGTGGCAGGCAGCGCGAATGTACTTATATTTCCCGACCTCAACGCCGGAAATATCGGATATAAGCTTGTACAAAGATTGGCGAAGGCTGAGGCGTACGGTCCTGTTTTACAGGGTATCGCAAAGCCGGTAAACGATTTGTCGCGCGGCTGCTCGGCTGAGGATATTGCGGGAGTAGTCGCTATTACAGCCATACAGGCTCAAAATTAAGGTTATATAAATCAAAAATAAGGAAGGGAATTTTAATTATGAAAATATTGGTAATCAACGCCGGCAGCTCCTCGCTTAAATATCAGCTCATCGACATGGACAGCGAGCAGGCGCTTGCGAAGGGTCTTTGCGAGAGAATAGGTATTGAAGGCTCTAATCTTCAGCATACAAACGTCGGCAAGGACACAAAAACGACGATTGAGAAGCCCATGAAGAACCACGGCGACGCTATACAGATGGTAATTGACGCGCTTGTTGACAGCGAAATCGGAGTTATAAAATCCATGGATGAAATCGGCGCGGTAGGTCACAGAGTCGTACACGGAGCCGAAGAATTCGCCGACTCATGTATGATAACGGACGCGGTTATGGAAGCGCTGCAAAAGTGTACGCCGCTCGCTCCTCTTCATAATCCTCCGAATATTATCGGTATTGAGGCTTGTAAAAAAATTATGCCTGACGTTCCTATGGTCGGCGTATTTGACACCGCGTTCCACCAGACAATGCCTCCAAAGGCGTATATGTACGCTTTACCGTATGAATACTACGAAAAAGACAGAATAAGAAAATACGGTTTTCACGGCACAAGTCACAAGTATGTTTCACAGAAGGCTGCCGAATATCTCGGCAAGCCGGCGACGGAGCTTAAAATCGTTACCTGTCATCTCGGCAACGGCTCGTCTATCACTGCCGTTTCGGGAGGCAAGTGCATAGATACCTCAATGGGTTTCACACCGCTTGACGGTGTTCCTATGGGTACCAGAACCGGTTCGATGGATCCCGCTGTTGTTACATATCTTATAAGTCAGAAGGGCATGAGCGCGGCCGATGTTGACGCTATGATGAACAGGCGGAGCGGAGTACAGGGTATATCAGGCGTTTCATCCGACTTCCGCGATCTGTCGGCGGCGGCAAAGGCGGGCAACGACAGAGCGCGGCTCGCTCTTGATATGTTTACATATCAGGTCAAGAAGGATATAGGCGCGTACGCCGCCGCAATGGGCGGCCTTGACGCTATCGTATTCACCGCGGGCGTAGGAGAAAACGACTCCGCGACACGCGCGGCGATTGCCGGCGGACTTGAGTTTATGGGTATAAAGCTCGACCCCGATAAGAACAACACCCGCGGCACGGTTGATATTTCCGCCGCTGACGCAAAGGTAAAGACGCTTGTTATACCGACCAACGAGGAGCTTATGATAGCCATTGACACAAAAAGACTTGTTGAGGGTAAATAAGCCGCGTATTAAAGCAATGTCATTAGCTTAAATATGTTCTATAATTATAAGATAACAGTGTGAAGCTTGCAGTCTGCATATGAAAGAGGGAAATAAAATGATAAAAACGGCGGTACTCGGAGCGACAGGCTACGCGGGCATTGAGCTTGTGCGTATACTCTCAAATCATCCGGAAACAAGCATTGAAATTCTCGGCTCAAGGAGTTTCGCGGGTCATAAAATAAGCGATATTTATAAAAATTTTACCCATATACTCGAAAAAGAATGTGCGGAGGTAAACCTTGACGAGGCGGCTAAGTGCGACATCGCATTCACCGCGCTGCCGCACGGTACGTCAAAGGAGGTAATTCCGGCGCTCCTTGACAGAGGACTGAAGGTCATAGACCTGAGCGGCGACTACCGCTACGACGACGTCAGGGTATACGAGGAGTGGTACGGCGAAAAACATTCCTCTCCCGAATTACTTACCGAGTCGGTTTACGGACTTCCCGAGCTGCACCGCGATAAAATAAAAAGCGCGCGTCTTATTGGTAATCCCGGCTGCTATACAACCTGTTCAATACTCGGCGCGGCTCCGCTTTTGGCTAATAAAGCCGGCAGCGCCGAAAACATCATAATTGACGCCAAATCAGGCGTTACGGGAGCGGGCAGGACAAGCGCGCTGCCCTATTCCTTTTGCGAGTGTACGGAAAACACCAAGGCTTACAAGGTCGCGTCCCACCGTCACACCTCGGAAATAGAGCAGGAGCTGTCAAGCATAGCGGGCGTACCGATAATGCTGTCTTTTACTCCTCATCTAATACCGCAAAAGCGAGGTATACTTTCTACGATTTATGTAAACCTGAACCAACCGTCAAGCACGGAGGAGCTTGCGGAAATGTACAGGGAGTATTACAGGGACGAGTTTTTTGTACGCGTAAAGGATGCCGGCGAGCTGCCCGAAACAAAGCATGTCGCGGGTTCAAACTTCGTCGATATCGGCGTCGTTTATGACAAGCGTCTGCAAAGAGCGGTGGTTGTGTCGGCGCTTGACAATATTGTAAAGGGCGCGGCGGGACAGGCTGTGCAGAATATGAATATTCTGTTTGGTCTGGACGAAAAAACGGGCTTGAATAACGCGGGTTTTTACTTATAATACAGGTATACGGGTAATACAGCTAATACGGGACACAGCTTTCAGTCCGAGCAATGCTGCTTATTTAAAAAGCTTTACTTTTTTATAAAGATGGTGACAAAATGCAGGAATTGATAAAAAAGGCGGGCATACTTATTGAGGCTCTGCCATATATACAGAAATTTTCGGGCAAAACCGTTGTTGTCAAATACGGCGGCAACGCAATGATAAACGACGATTTGAAAAACTCCGTCATGGAGGATATTACACTTTTGAAATTTATCGGCTTAAAGCCGATAGTCGTACACGGCGGCGGTCCGGACATATCAAAGGCGCTCAATGACCGCGGTATAAAGAGCAGGTTTATAAACGGTCTGAGAGTAACGGATACAGAAACCATGCGGATCGCGCAGCAGGTACTTGTAGGCAAAACTAACAAGGAAATTGTCGCGCTCTTAAATACAAAAGGCGGACGCGCGGTAGGAATATCGGGTATCGACGGCGGCTTTATTGAATGTACAAAGCGCTACGTCGAAGAGAACGGCGAGAAAAAGGACCTCGGCTATGTCGGTGATATTGTACACGTCAGACACTGTCTTATCGACCTGCTCGCGTCGGATCAGTACATACCGGTTATAGCTCCCATAGGCACGGACGCGGAAGGTAACAGCTACAACATAAACGCCGACACCGCCGCCGCGGCGGTGGCTGCGGCTGTTGAGGCGGAAAAGCTGATTTTACTTACCGACGTCGAGGGAATTAAGGATGATAACGGCAATGTTATATACGAGGCCCATAAGAATGAAATGCTTAGGATGATTGACAGCGGTACTATCAGCGGCGGTATGATACCGAAGGTTTTGGGCTGTATTGAGGCGATAGATTCGGGCGTCACAGGCGTGCATATAATTGACGGACGCATACCGCATTGTCTGTTATTGGAAATCTTTACAAAAACAGGTATCGGTACAATGATAAAAAGCGACAAATATTAAAATACATTTATCTTAACTGAGGAGGAGTTTTCATGAAAAAGCTTATCGCGGTAATTTTAACTTTCGTATTTTCACTTTCAGCGGCGGCAGCCGCATTGGCGGAGAACGATATCAGTGTGTTTGTGGACGGCGGTCAGCTTACGTTTGACGCTCAGCCGTTTATAGAAAACGACCGCGCTCTTGTACCTATGCGCGCGATATTCGAGGCGCTGGGAGCCGATGTCGAGTGGAACGGAGAAGCCCGTACGGTGACGGCGGTCAAGGATAATATGACAGTCACTCTCATTATTGATTATGACGTTATGAGTATTTATTATGATTTGTCCGAGGAGGATAGTTCAGAGGACAATCAGACAGCGGGTTACATAAAATCCGTACCGCTTGACGCTCCGGCTACAATTGCGGACGACCGTACCTTTGTGCCTCTCAGGGCGGTGTCGGAGGCGTTTGACTGCGGCGTCGAGTGGGACGGCGCCTCAAAGACCGTCACAATAACATCGGTCAGCGCGGATAACCGCGGCGGCCCCGAAGCGACTCCTGCGCCGTCGGAAACGGCGGCTCCGTCAGAGGAAACAGATTACATTTCCGCGAGAACGCTTACGGAAAGCGATATGGAAACTCTGCAGGGTCAGGCGGAAACGCTGCGTTATGCCTATGAGCAGTTATATCTGCCAAGCTACGCGTTTGAGTACGCCGGTGAGATGTATGAAATACTTGGCGACGAAACGGCTTTTAGCGGCGACGCGGTCGATTTATGGAATACGGTGATTGCCTCATCCGTGATAAAGATACAAAGAAATTCTGACACGGAGTATGTTTTTGATATTACGTCCTCCGAAGAAAGCAATAACGACCGGATATTTATTGATTTTTACAGCGACATAATAAAGCGGTCCGGACTTGGCGCCGACAATTATCTGGAGGACGCGATCTGTACCGAAACGGCGAACGGAACTCGCATAGGCACGGTAATTTTCCGGACGGCTGATAATCTCGTAGACTGCAAATATATCGGTATTGCCGCCTCAAAAAACGGAAACGTACGATATTTTACCGCGGAAAATGACGCGACGCAGACAGACGATTGGTTCTTCTGCGAGGTTACGGACGACAGCAGAGAGACGGTTTCAACCTTTAAAAAGAAAAATAATACGACTGATTTGGAAACCTTTACTCAGATTATAACCTCTTATTATGAGGGCTAAAATCATTAAACTTAAAACTCGGAAAGGAACATAATATTATGAGAATGTCAAAGCTGCTTATGCCGACGCTCAGGGAGGTACCCTCGGAGGCTGAAATAACGAGCCACAAGCTGATGCTGCGCGCGGGCTTAATCCGTAAGCTGGCATCGGGAATTTACTCGTATCTACCCTTGGGACTTCGCGCGGAGCGTAAAATTGAGCAGATAGTCCGCGAGGAAATGGACAGAGCCGGAGCGCAGGAGCTTTTAATGTCGGCGCTTTTGCCGGCTGAAGCGTACCGGGCTTCGGGGCGCTGGGAGATATTCGGCGACAGTATGTTTAAGCTCAAGGACCGTAACGACCGTGACTTTTGTCTTGGGCCGACGCATGAGGAGCTGTTCACACAGACGGTAATCGACAACGTGAAGTCGTACAAGGAGTACCCTATGACGCTTTACCAGATACAGAACAAGTACCGCGACGAGGGACGTCCGCGTTTCGGGCTTATCCGCGGACGCGAGTTTGTTATGAAGGACGCGTACAGCTTTGATTTGGACGAGGAGGGGCTTGACGAGTCGTATAAAAAAATGCACGACGCGTACTGCCGCGTTTTCACGCGCCTTGGACTTGACTTTACAATTGTTGACGCGGACAGCGGCGCGATGGGCGGCAGCGGCAGTCAGGAATTCATGGTAA
>CAZWMB010000059.1:0-7870 GCA_964634635.1 uncultured Lachnospiraceae bacterium | reverse complement strand
TCATTGTTGAAAAGGAAGAGAACAAGAAGGAAAAGGTTCTTGAGATGACAATCGAGGAGCTTGATTTGTCAGTGCGTTCGTATAATTGCCTGAAACGCGCGAGCATCAATACGGTGGAGGATCTTACAAATAAGTCCGAGGAGGACATGATGAAGGTCAGAAACCTTGGCAGAAAGTCGCTTGAGGAAGTAATAAACAAACTGAAT
This sequence comes from uncultured Lachnospiraceae bacterium, assembly GCA_964634635.1. Taxonomy (GTDB): domain Bacteria; phylum Bacillota; class Clostridia; order UBA1381; family UBA1381; genus Hominilimicola. The sequence goes on along the minus strand of CAZWMB010000059.1, from coordinate 7,664 downwards.
GGTTTAGGTCTTTACCTTAAGAAAGAAGAAGATTGATAGGAGGTAACGGTTATGCCGGGAACAAGAAAGTTAAATCGTCCAACAGACCAGAGAAAAGCTATGCTGAGAAATCTCGTGACAAGCTTTCTGGAAAACGGAAGAATTGAAACTACTCTTACAAGAGCGAAGGAAACTCAGAGCATGGCTGAGAAAATGATTACTCTTGGCAAGAAAAACACGCTTCATTCCCGTCGTCAGGCGCTGGAGTTTATCACTAAGGAGGACGTTGTAACAAAGGTCTTTTCTGAAATAGCTCCGAAGTACGCTGAAAGAAACGGCGGCTATACAAGAATTTATCAGACAGGTCCGCGCCGCGGCGACAGCGCGCCCATGGCTATTCTTGAGCTTGTGGATTAGTTTTGAACACAATTTTGACAAAAAAAGGATGGTTCTGTGAACCAATGTCATTAAGCTAAGATGGCAACGGAGAGATTCAAGCTTAAAAAAATAAGCTTGAGTCTCTTTTTTTGAAATATTTTAAACTTTTTCCGCGTTAAACGAACAGCTTGCTTTTTTTATATAAATATGCTAAAATATTATCAGAATTATAAGCGTTTTTCAATATTTTATTTTTTTAAACCCGGAGGAAAATTATGTTTCGTGAAATGAGGAGATTTAAGCGGCAGCTTACACAAGAGAAATGGGTTGAGTCAGTGGAAACGGAAATTAAAAAGTCAATGGACAGAACGCAAATACCGGAATTGACAATCGACCGCATGACCGGAAAGCCGGTAAACGAGTCTTAGCGGTAAATACGCATGAATACCGCAAACGAAAGGATTGATAACAATGTTTACATATTATATGCCTACAAAAATTATCGCGGGAGAAAACGCGGTACGCAAAGACGCCTCATCGCTTATACTCGGTAATCGCGCGATGATTGTCACCGGTAAAAGCTCCGGCAGACTTTCGGGCGCTCTTGACGATGCCGCGGCGACGCTTGAACAAAATAACATTTCGTATTTAGTATATGACAAAATCAACAATAACCCTACGATTGAGGAATGTGCCGAAGGCGGCAGGGCGGCGCGTGAATTCGGCGCGGACTTTCTTGTCGGCATAGGCGGCGGTTCCCCTCTTGACGCCGCAAAAGCAATTGCCGTCTACGCCGTAAACAAGCCGGCAGACGGCACGGACTTTGAGCTTTACGATATATTCAACGGCGAATACAAAAACGCTCCGCTCCCAATGTCTGCAATTCCTACTACTGCCGGTACAGGCTCTGAAGCGACGCCGTACTCCATACTGACTCTCCGCAAAATTCACAATAAGCGCAGCTTTTCCTCTCCGGAGGTATTTTATAAAACAGCGTTTCTGGACGGCAGATATACGCAAAACATGCCGTTACAGGTCGCGAGAAATACCGCTGTTGACGCCATGTGTCATCTTCTCGAGGGCTTTACCAACAAAAAAGCCTCGCCCTCCTCGGATTATATAGCCCTTGAAGGGCTGAGTATAATCGGCAGAGAATTTAAAGCTCTAAAGAACGGCAATATGAGCGCCGAAACCTGTACAAGCCTGCTATGGGCTGCGACTCTCGGCGGAATAGTAATCTCTCAGACCGGAACGACTATTGTACATTCCATGGGTTATCCTCTGACGTATTACAAGGATATTCCTCACGGTATGGCAAACGGTCTGCTTGTGGGCGAATATTTAAAAAGAGCCGACAAGGTTCTTCCGCAGAAAACAAAAATGTATCTTTCGGCAATGCGGCTTGACTCCATTGACGCGCTTACGGCGTACCTGAAAGAAATTTTGCCCTGCGGAACGGTCTTTACCGCGGAGGAGCTTAATGAGTGGACAAAAACCACAATTCAGGCAAAGAACGCGGCGGTATGTCCTTTTACGGTCACGCGGGAGACGGAGATTGAGATTTATAAAAGGTGTTTGCTGTAACAGAGATAAAACGGGAGACGCGGTATGGCGGATACAATAAGCATAAATTCAAAAATAAAAACGCATCAACGCACGCAGTTATGAAACGGCGGCGCCATTCCGTCATCACACAAGCGGCTTGATTTTTCGATATATCTATGCTAAAATAGAATAAATACCTGTTACGCAGATGTAAGGGAGGCTGACACTATGGCTGAAAAATACGGAACCGCCCCGCCCAGATGGACAAAGGCATGGTGGGGCTATTTCTGGGACTATTATAAATGGCATGTTATAATTACAGCCGCGGCTGTGCTGATTGTCGCGTTTACAATAGGTCAGTGCGCGACGCGCGCAAAATACGACATGGCCGTCGTATATGCGGGTCATATGAATTACTCGCGGACCGAAACGGACAAGCTGCGGAAAATCGTCGCGGACAATATCAGCGACATTGACGGCAACGGTGAAATTTCCGTACTGTTTCAGTCTCTTGTTTTTGCGGACAGCGCGGGCGCCGAAGAATACGACTACGCAATTCAGACAAAGCTGGACGTGTCCTTTATGGAGGACGACACATTTATTTATCTTTTTGATGAGGAGCAGGCGCAATCACAGCTCCGGAAAGACGCCGCCGATCAGATTTTTATTCCTCTTGATTTCCTTGCGGAGGACACGAACCTGAAGACCCTTACCGCCGAGGATGGAACGCCGTACGCCGTAAGTCTGGAGGAAAGCGGTATTTTAAAGGAAAACAATATTTATTGCGACGATTTATACATAATGATTCGTCAGAACTACGGTGACAGCGACGAAAGCGTTACGGCGCACGAAAATTCGATAGACGCGGCAAGGGCGCTTGTAAAATACGGCAAGGAGGATCAGCGTGGCGATAGTCAAACCTGAGATACTGACAAGTGAATATGAGCTGTTCTCACGTTACAGAGAAACCAAGGACACCGCTTTGCGTGACGAGCTTGTCGCCTCTTACATATACATAGCCGAGATACTTTCCCGGAAGTTTGTAAACCGCGGAGTTGAATATGACGACATATATCAGGTGGCGTGTATGGGCGTATTCTACGCGGTAGAGCGCTTTGACCCGGACAGAGGGGTTAAATTCGCCACCTATGCGACCCCGACAGTAATGGGTGAGATACGGAAGTATTTCCGGGACAAGGGTAATTTTATACGGATACCGAGACGGTTGTACGAGATATTTTACCGCGCCGAAAAAATACGCCGCGTTTCAAACGGCATATCCATTCCGGAGCTTGCGAGGATTTTGAATATCCCCGAAAGGCTGCTGGAGGAGGTTTACGAGATGGGTGACGCCTCCTTTATCAAATCTCTCGAATACGAGGCTTACGCGGACGGAGAAATGTCGCTGTCAAACGTTGTCGGCGTTGAGGACCGTCATTATCTGATGATTGAGAACCGCGATTTTATTTCCTCCTGTATGCGGCGTCTGTCGGAGGAGGAGCGCGCTTTTATAGAATATCGGTACAACGAGGAAAAGAGCCAAAAGGAAATTGCCCAGATACTCAATATATCGCAGATGCAGGTATCGCGTCTTGAAAAGCGAATATTAAAAAAATTAAAAAACATGTATTTCAAGGACTAAATCCGAAGGGAGAAAAACAATGCTTACAGAAAAGAAAACGGAATTTATTGAATTCATGATAGACTCCGGAGCGCTTCGTTTTGGCGACTTTGTCACAAAAAGCGGACGCAATACGCCGTATTTTATAAACACGGGTAATTTTAAAACCGGAAAACAACTCGCAACGCTCGGTAAATTTTACGCGGCGCTGATAAAGGAAGGCTGCGGAGATAATTTTGACTGTATGTTCGGACCGGCCTATAAGGGTATACCTCTCGCCGCGTCAGCCGCGGCGGCGCTGTACAATGAGTATAAAATCGACAAGCCGTACTTCTTTAACCGCAAAGAGGAAAAGGACCACGGCGAAGGCGGCTCGCTTGTAGGCTACAAGCCGCAGGACGGCGACAGAGTCATTATCATAGAGGATGTTATAACCGCCGGAACAGCGGTGCGGGAGACAATGCCCATACTTAAAAACGCGGCCGATGTTGAAGTGAGAGATATGTTCATATCCGTAAACCGCTGTGAAATAGGACAAAATCCCCAAAAGACGACTGTTATGGAGGTTATGGAGGATTTTGGTCTGAATGTCCGCGCAATCATAACCGTGCGGGACATTTATGAGTATCTCCGGAGCGGCGGCCGGTTCGCCGCCGCGCTGCCGAAAATGAAAGCGTATATGGACGCGTACTGTGTTCTGTGATTGGAGGCGATCAATATTAAAAGGCTATTCAGAATTTTTTCTCCGCTTATCTTTATATTTATGCTGTCCGCGGCGGCAAGCGCGTACAATGTGGTGGATCTGCCGGAGAGTATGACCCTTTCCGACGCGTTCGGTATTTTTGACGCGTCGGATATAACACGTATAACCGTTTCCGACGTGTCGGACGGTCAGTATACCGATATGACGCGTGAGGAAATCCTTGACTTTTATTACGCGGTTCAGGACTTGACAGTCTATCGCGGCATAAATCCGACGCCGTTCCGCGGTATTGCCGTGAATATCTACACCGACTCCGACGTAAAAAGCTATTATCTCGGCTCCGGCGTGCAGATCGGTCTTTACGGCAGTGAAAACTATATTTGCTACAAGCTGAATGACGAGGATACCCAAAAGCTGCTGTACCTTGACGATATGTATCACGACGCGGAGGAAAAGCTCAGCGGCGAAAAAATACACCGCGCCGTCGGAACGGATTTTTTAAAGCTTCCCGAAACGCAATGGTCGCAGAGCTTTATTAAGGAGGCGGCGGCGAAAAGCCTGCTGCCGTACAGCTTTACGGACAAATACCGGAACAGTATCTCACGCGAGGAATTTTGTATTTTACTTGGCAATATGATTGCCGTACGCGGCGGCTATAAGTCGATTGAGTCGTATATGCTTGACCTCGGCAAACCATATCTCCGCAATTATTTCGACGACTGCGCGGGAATAGATGACAGCGTAAATATTCTGTACGCGCTCGGTATCGTCAACGGCAAGGACAATTCCGGCTTCGACCCCTACGGTACGCTTACTCGCGAGGAGGCGGCGACTCTGCTGTGTAAAACCGCGGAAATGTACATGTGGATAGGCGTGGAGGGTACACTCGCGTACGAAGACGCGGACTATATATCCGACTGGGCGCGGTTTTACGTTACCTGGACAGCGGCAAACGGTATTATGACCGGCATTTCAGATACCGAGTTTGAGCCGCAGGGTACATATACTGTGGAACAGGCTGTCGCGGCTATCGTACGGCTATATGCATTTCTTGACCGATAACAACTGAGCGGGGGCTGTAACAAGATGATTTTAAATAATCAGGTTACAGCCCCCGCTTTTTATTGCTCGGAGTTATATGTAAGAAACAAGACCGATAATATAATTGATGTAACTCTTTTTATTCCGTTTACCCTTTCATTTCGCATTTAGAATAATTATCCAAAGAAGCGAGCCGCGGTTTATTCAAGCTCAAACGCGCCCGTGTAAAGCCGGTAGTATGTACCCTTTTGAGCGATAAGCTGTTCATGCGCGCCGCGTTCTATAATATTTCCAAGCTCCAGAACCATTATCACATCGGAGTTTTGCACGGTTGAAAGCCTGTGCGCTATAACGAATACGGTTCTTCCCGTCATAAGCGCGTCCATACCGCGCTGTACTATCGCCTCCGTTCTTGTGTCAATGCTCGACGTCGCCTCGTCGAGTATCATTACGGGCGGATCCGCGACCGCCGCTCTCGCGATTGAAAGAAGCTGACGCTGTCCCTGTGAAAGATTGCCGCCGTCGCCCGAAATAACCGTGTCGTAGCCGTCGGGGAGCATATTGATAAATCCGTCCGCGTTGGCGAGTCTCGCGGCGGCGTAAACCTCCTCGTCGTCCGCGTCAAGGTTTCCGTAACGGATATTTTCGCGGATTGTGCCTGTGAACAGGTGCGTATCCTGCAATACGATACCGAGAGAGCGTCTTAAATCGCTCTTGCAAATCTTGCTTATATCAATTCCGTCATATGTAATTTGTCCGTCGGCAATATCGTAAAAACGGTTTATAAGGTTTGTGATTGTGGTTTTGCCAGCGCCCGTCGCGCCGACAAACGCGACCTTCTCACCCTTATCCGCATATAATGTTATATCGTGCAGCACAAGCTTATCCGCGTTATAGCCGAAGTCAACATTAAAGAACCTAACCACGCCCTTAAGCCTTGTATACGTAACCGAGCCGTCCTTATTCGGCTGTTTCCACGCCCACATATACGTCTTTTCATCGCTTTCGAGCATATTTCCGTCTCTGTCATACTTAATGTTTACAAGCGTCACATATCCGTCGTCCCGCTCGATTTCCTCGTCCATAAGATTAAATATTCTCTCAGCTCCGGCAAGCGCCATAACGATTGAGTTAAGCTGCTGTGAAATCTGGTTTATCGGATTTACGAATGATTTTGACAGCTGCAAAAACGACGCGATAATACCGAGCGTAAGTCCGCCGATACCTCCGAGGGCAAGCGCGCCGCCTATAACGGCGATAAGCACGTACTGGAGATTGCCGAGATTATTCATTATCGGCATAAGAATATTTGCGTACTTGTTTGCCCGCGTCGAATTTTTGCAAAGCTCCTCGTTAAGCCTGTCGAAATCCTCCTTTGAGTGTTCCTCATGGCAGAATACCTTAACGACCTTCTGACCGTTTATCATTTCCTCGATATAGCCGTTTACCTTGCCGAGCGAATTTTGCTGCTTAACAAAATATTTACCGCTGTTTCCCGCGATTTTACGCGTTATTATCATCATACCGCCCACGAACAGAAGAACAAATACTGTAAGATAAACGCTTGATACAAACATAGCGCACAGTACCGACATCACCGTTATAATCGATGAAAATATCTGCGGAACGCTTTGCGAAAGCATTTGTCTTAAGGTGTCGGCGTCGTTTGTGTAGCGGCTCATTATATCGCCGTGAGTGTGCGTGTCAAAATATTTTATCGGCAGCTTCTGCATATGCGTAAACATTTCATCGCGGATTTTTTTCAAAATTCCCTGCGAAATAGAAACCATTATTCTGTTGTAAAGCAGAGTGGACACAATTCCCGCCGCGTATATAAAGCCCATCATGGCTATGGCTTTTAGAAGTCCCGTAAATACGGGGTGCGCCTCCGACAGAAGAGGAGTAATATAATCGTCAATCACCACTCTTATGAACATTGAGCCGGCGACGTTCGCGACCGCGCTCAGAATTATAAATATAAGAACAAGAATAAATCTGAGCTTATAGTCTTTTATATACGAAAGCAGACGGCGGATTGTTTTTCCGGTATTGCTTGTTTCGCTTTTATTACTCATCGCCGTCATCCCCCTTTACCTGTGAATTATACACTTCCTGATATATCGCGTTGGTTTTGAGCAGCTCCTCATGCGCGCCGACCGCGTTAATCTCTCCGTTATCCATAACGACTATCTTGTCCGCGTCCTCAACGGAGGAAATGCGCTGCGCGATAATTATTTTTGTGGTATCGGGAATTTCATTGCGGAACGCCTGACGTATCAGCGCGTCTGTCTTTGTGTCAACCGCGCTTGTGCTGTCGTCAAGAATAAGGATTTTCGGCTTTTTCAAAAGCGCCCGCGCAATACAAAGTCTTTGCCTTTGTCCGCCCGACACGTTGGC
>CAZWMB010000058.1:0-8370 GCA_964634635.1 uncultured Lachnospiraceae bacterium | reverse complement strand
TGTATTTTTCAACGCGGTTAAGCTTAACGTCGCCGTTCCTGTCGTAAAGCTCGTGAATTTCGCTGTTCACTAATTCCGTTCCGTCGAGGGTCAGCTTAACCGAAGCGTCGTAGGTGTAGTTCTCGTTTTCAAGCAGTCCTTTCGCCGCCTTTTTGCCGACGTCGTAGCCGCTTGACGCGCCGTAGCTCGCGAGAGCCGCGGCGGAGAAAATCGTTACGCCCAGTCCCAAGCCTACGGCTGTTATAAGTTTTTTGTTTTTCATATAAATCATTCCTTTCGTTCTATATTTAATGTTTGGCAGGTATTGCCTATAAGGTACCTTATGATTTTATTTTAATCGGTCTTTATAAACATTATATAATGGAAATATAAATAATTTATAAACAAATATAAACAAATTATAAATTTTTTAAAATTCTTTATGAATATAACAATACAGTATTTAGCCGTGGAATTTAAATAAAAACTATTGACAAGCATAGAAATGTATGGTAATATATAAAAGTTGAAAATCCGTAGACAGTCGGCGGTTTCACGGCGCAAGCCGGCGGACATAAGACCTACCGAGGGTGTTTTAGTAATGATTATCGCGGCTCTCTGTGTCTATGACGGGGAGTCTTTCTTTTATGAAGGATAAGGCGTTGCTTTTGGATTTTCAAGAGTAATAAACTTACAGGAGGTGAAAATATGCCAAACGAAAAGGTTTTGGAAACAAAGAAGGCTCAGGTTGCGGAAACGGCGGAGCTTTTGAAAAACGCGCAGACAGGCGTGCTGGTTGACTATCGCGGTCTGAATGTTGAGGAGGACACAAATCTCCGTACAAAGCTCAGAGAGTCGAACGTAAAGTATTTTGTTATCAAAAATACGCTTCTTCGTCTTGCCGCGAAGGAGGTCGGGCTTGACGCTCTTGACGAGGCGCTTCACGGTCCTACGGCTATCGCTGTTTCAAGCGAGGACGCGGTTGCTCCGGCGAAGATTATTTCAGATTTTGCAAAGAGTAACGAAAAGCTTGAAATAAAGTCGGGCTTTATGGACGGCGCGGTGATGACGCTTGATGAAATCAAAAGGCTTGCCGCTACACCGAACAGAGATACCTTGATTGCAAAGATGATGGGCAGCTTGAATTCGCCTATTTCCGGTCTTGCCAGACTGCTTGCGACTATCGCGGACGGCGGAGTTGAAATTGCGGATTTAATTGCAAAGAAACAAGCTGAAACAGAGCCTGCGGCGGAGGAAACTCCGGTTGAGGAAATCGCCGCGGCTGAGGAAACCCCGGCGGCTGAGGCAGGGCCTGCGGCGGAAGGGACTCCGGCTGAGGAAACAGACAACGCTCCTACGGAGGAGGCGCCGGCTCAAACCGATGCTGAGTAATCAAAGAAGAATAAAAAAAACAGGAGGAAATTAAAATGGCAGATTTGAATGCAATTCTTGATTCTATTAAGGAATTAAAGCTGCTTGAGGTGGCTGAACTGGTAAAGATGATGGAGGAGGAGTTTGGCGTAAGCGCGGCTGCTCCGGTTATGGTCGCGGGCGGAGCCGCTGAAGGCGGCGATGCGGCGGCTGAGGAAAAGAGCGAGTTTGACGTAGTTCTTACAGAAGCAGGCGCGTCAAAGCTCGGCGTAATCAAGGTAGTAAGAGAGATTACCGGTCTTGGACTTAAAGAGGCGAAGGCTCTTGTTGACGGTGCGCCCAATACAGTTAAAGAGGCTGTCGCCAAGGACGAGGCTGAGACTATAAAGACTAAGCTTGAAGACGCGGGAGCCAAGGTTGAACTGAAGTAATTTTGCTCTGATTTTTATCTACCGTATCGGGAGTGTAATATGATAATAGATGTATCAGCGATACTCAGGGAATTTGGCGGCAGACTTGACGTGAATGGCAATATATTTCTGCCCGACACCGATTTTCTGGGTGAAAATTATCACTTTGATAAACCGCTTAGCATAACGGGAAGAATTTTAAACACCGGTAAATCGCTTATGCTCCGCGCAGTATGCAAGGGCGCCGCCGCGACGCAGTGCGCGAGATGCGCGAAGGATATAACCGTTCCGGTTGAGTTTACTGTCGATGAAATTCTTGTTCAGGATGACGGGAGTGTTTCTGTCGACGACGAAGCTATACTGTTTAGCGGTACATCAATTGATATTGATGACATTGCCGCGAGCAATTTTCTTGTGAATATTGAAGGAAAATATTTGTGCAGCGAGGATTGCCGAGGCTTGTGTCCGAATTGCGGCGCGGATCTTAACGAAGGTGACTGCGGCTGTACGGGCAATGATATAGACCCCGGATGGGCGGTATTGGCGGATATGATAAAAAAGGACAAGTAAACTGACGTCAGAGAGAATTATGGAGGTGTAATTATGGCAGTACCAAAGGGTAAGGTTTCAAAAGCCAGAAGAAACAAAAGACGTGCCAACTGGAAGCTGACTGCTCCTAATATGGTGGAATGCCCACAGTGCCACGAATTTAAAATGCCTCATAAGGTTTGTAAATCCTGCGGATATTACAACGGCAAGGAAGTTATAAAGGTTGAGGATTGATTCCGGCTTTTTAAAACAGCATATCTCAATATGTGAGGTGTGCTGTTTTTTTATCTTATAGGAAATTGCTCGCGGCGTGAGAGATTTTGCTTATTACAAAAGGGCGCAGCGCAGTTGCGAAGCGGTTTTTTTGATTACCTCAATCGTCATATCATTTATCCAGATAACGGCTTACGGGACCTCCCACAATGGCGACTCCGGCGAGCTCGCTTGAAATTGACATTAACATACTCTGCTCATCACAAATCCCTTTTACTCAAAGCATTCATTATTTAATTTACAGCAAGCCGACTATGACGGCGGCAGAGCTATTAAAAGCGAAACGAACACATTGGTCGATTGAAAACAGTTCGCATTGGGTATTAGATGTAAATTTTGGCGAAGATCACATGAGGATGCGCGAGGGCCTTGCCGCGGAAAATATGAATATTCCGCGCCATCTTGCCTTAAATCTGTTAAAGGCGGAAACCGGCTATAAACGCAGCGTTAACTTAAAACGCAAAAAATGCGTATTATCGCCGAATTACTTACTCAAAGTCTTTTCTGTTTCGTAAGCGATTGCCGTAGGTAAAATAATCCCTTCTATTGACAATGGGGTGAAAATTATATAAAATAACATATAAGCAAAATTATTAAACGGCGGTGAGAATTTTGAAAAAATTTATCATATACATACTAACCGCGCTGACGGTATTTGGAGCGTACGCGCTCGGCGCGTACAAGGTGGAAATAGACGACGATGAATTTGTATCGGACGAGGTGTTTTTTGCGCCCAACTCTACATGGTACGAGGTGGAGGCGGAAAAAATCAACCTTAAAGAAGGTAAAATTACCTTTTACGAGGGAAAAGAATACTCTCAGGGCAAAAAAATATCCGCTACGGTAATGCCGGTAAACACAACGGACAAGAAAATAAGCTACAAATCCGAGGACGAAAGTATAGCCCGCGTAAGCGAGGACGGTACGGTGTTCCCGACAGGTAAAGTCGGCGAAACCATAATTGACGTACGCTGCGACAGAGCGATGGCGAAGGTAAAGGTACAAACCGTAAACGCGGTTACCGGCGTCGAGCTGTCGCAGACTAAGATGACGCTGTACGCGGACAAGCCTGTAACGGCGCAGCTTACGGCGACGGTACTGCCCGCCGACGCGACCGTACGTACGGTCGTGTGGTACAGCGAGGACGAGAGTATCGCGTACGTGGATGGGGAGGGGCTTGTCCGTCCCTGCGGAGTAGGTGAAACAAGGGTTTACGCGCGTACGGAGGACGGCGGCTTTACCGCTGCGTGCGAGGTCACCGTAACCACATGGGAAAAGCGCGGCGCCGATATTCCGTCGGAATATACGGAGTATGATATAACGCTGGAGGAAATGGTAGAGATACAGATGGCCGCAGAGCCTACCGTGTTTACAAACGGCGTTTATCCCGCGTCGGCGGAGAGTGTGGAGCAGTATGTAAATCCGGATAATCTTACGAGCGGCTACGAGAGGTATCAGTTTATGGATCTCAGCATGTCAAACGGCGTAAGCGCAGACATGCTTAACGCGTATCTGAACGGCAAGGGAATTCTGAGCGGTATGGGCAAGACTTTTAAGAACGCGGCGGACAATAACGGCATAAGCGAGGTTTACCTTGTTATACACGCGTGTCTGGAGTCGGGGAACGGCTCGTCAGAGCTTGCAAACGGTATTGAATATGAAGGAGAAACGGTGTACAACCTTTTCGGTATAGGCGCGGTGGACTCGGCTCCGGCAGAAAGCGGAGCGCGGTACGCGTACGAGCAAGGCTGGACAAGCCCGGAGGCGGCGGCTGAGGGCGGCGCGGAATGGATAAGTGAAAACTACATCAATAATTCCCGCTATATGCAAAATACGTTATATAAAATGCGTTGGAACCCGGGAAATCCCGGCACGCATCAGTACGCGACGGATATTGCGTGGGCGTCAAAGCAGGCAAAAAGTATGAGCGCGATGTTTGAGGCGTTTCCGACTGCCGAGTACAGGTTTGAGATACCGGCGTTTAAGGCTGCGGAGTAATAGATAAAAAAGCGATAAGCAATACGGATTGCCGGCGAATGCCGACCCTCGGCAATTATCATTTTACAATTTTTAATGTCTGCGCTTTTCCGTACTTGCGGAAGGTGGTTGTTCCGTCCTGCTGAGTTATATCCCAGCCGCGCGAGGCGGTTGTTGCCATTCCGTCCACGGTTACGGTCATAACTCCGTCGTCAGCGAATTTAACTTTAGCGCCATTACCGGTTTTGGATATTTTTGCGGGCAGATTTACCTGTATTATATGCATTCCGGAATTCATTCCGTCCTTCGATATGGACGCGCTTTTGTCAAGAGAGAGGAATATACAGCCGTCCTTTTTGTAATAAACGTTTGCGTCAACACTGTATTCCTCCGCCATATCCTCGTCGGACAGTATTATTTTTACGCCCGTCGAATTCTGATAGCGCTTATCACAGAGCGGACCGCCGGCGTCTTTTTCCGAGCGTGAAAGAGTGATGGTATTATCGGTTCTTTTTGCGTATACGACGGTATTAAGCGCCGCGGCAGTCATTTTTACAAGCTGGTCCTCACGCGCGAAGCTGTAAGAGAAGTCGTTTACAAGCCTGTCGGTCTTTATTACGCTGTCAACATCGCCGTCTATGCCGCCGGAGAATAACAGCGGCAGTCCGTACTTGGCGGTAATGTTCGCGTAAATACTGCTGCCGCGGGGAAGATTGCACGATTCAAGCAGCAGAGTGCCGTTTTTCAAGTAAAACGGCAGTATGATTGAATTTTCCGCGCACATGCCGACCGACGCGGCGCTTGCCGGCGTACGCGAGCGGCTGTTCCAGAGAAGTCCGGCGTCGTACTGGCTTTTGTAGGCGCCGTTATAGCCGGCTCTGTTGTCATAATGCGTATTGTAACCGACTTCGCTCACAAATCCGCCGACTTGGTCAGCGCCGATACCGTCCCATTCAAGACCGTACGCCCTGAAGGCGTTTTTGTGGTACTCAAGCTCACGCATGTCGTGGAAGGGGTCAGCGTGAGCGTGCGACATAGTGTGCGCGCCGATATATATATACTGTTCCTTAAGGCTGCCGAGCAGCGTTTTCAGCTCGTTCTGATACGGGAAGTACGCGCTGTCAATCGGTACCGCCATACCGTATTCAAGCGCGCCGATAATCAAATCTTGCCGTCCGTCGCCGTCTATATCATAGAAACGCGGCACGGCGTTTGCGCCGAATTTCAGGCGGGTGTTTCCGCTGTGATTACATTCGTTGCCTTCAAGATAGCCGCTTAGGGTATTGTTCTCGTATTTCGCGATATAGCCGTCCGGAGTACCAGCGTACAGCTCGCTTACTCCGTCGTTGTCGGCGTCGGCGATACACGGCGCGCATCTGTCCGTCCCGCTGTCAATATCTGTGTATTCGTCAAACAGCACGCTGTAAACGCCCTGTTTTCCATAGTATATCCTGAGATCGCCGTTCCTTGACCCAACCGCCATATCGGGTATGTTGTCGCCGTCAAGGTCGCCGATTGACGGCATGGCGTCCGTAAGACCCGTTTCGTTTATAATTCCCTGGTTCTCAAAGCTCAGTCCGCCCGTGCTTTTAAAGCAGTGTATGCTTCCGTTTTCGTCGCCGGTTATGATTTCCGGAACGCCATCCAAGTCGACGTCCGCCGCTGCGGGCGAGGAATACGCTCCGACGCTCAGAGGGTTTCCGTTCGTGTCTGTCAGAGTCTGCGCCGAGGCGAGAGTGTAATTTGTGTCCATACCCGTACCCTCAAAATAGTATAGCTTACCGTCGGCGCTGCCGCAAATCAAATCCATACAGCCGTCGCCGTTCCAGTCAATAGGGCAGGGGTATGCGCGCTTTGTCAGGTCGGGGTTATCCTCATAATAGCCTCCTGTACCGTCGTCATAGCCGAGCGACAGCCATTCGCCGTTCGACACAAAATGAGCGCCGGAGGAATATATGTTTTCGTACGCGTCAGCAAAAAAGCCGCCGTCGCCGCCGAGGACGTAGGTCACGCTTTCCGCGCGCCGTCCGGTATGACACAGACTTCTTGGGAGAAGTACCGACGGAATTTGACCGTAACGCGTAAATACTGCATTAAGCTCGTCAAAGGAGTCGTCCGTAAGCGATTTTATATCGTCAATATAAAGCTGACGCGCCGCGACGGGACTTGCGAAGCTGCCAAGGACATGCTCGACTGCGTAGCCGTATTTTTTGACGGAGACAAATTCGGCAAAATAATCGCGTAACAGTCTGTTGGCGCCGACTGTGGTCATTGCGAGAGGCTCGCCCTTGTCCCTCTCGGACAGATTGTTTACAGAAAAATTGTTAGGTAGCATTGGATTGGTGAAAAATACGTAGCCTCCGCCGTACTCATTCATGGTATAAATTCCCACGTCGTTTTTTGACGCTATACTAACCGCGGTGGACGGTATAACGCCTACTCCGTAGTCCTGCTGTGAAAGAAGTCCGTAATCGGTGTAATTCTGATAAAGCGTGTCGAAGTCCCATATCAGGTCCTGAATACGCTGTAAATCATTTTCCGCCTCGGGAAATTCCAGTCCCGACGGACAGGAGTACAGCGGCGTGAAATCCTCCGCGCCGATAAAATCCTTGTCGAAAAAGTCATACAGGGAATTATCGAGGAATACGCTGCCGCCGCGCGATACATAATCCTGTATTTTTTGCTTGTCAAGGCCGGAGGAAACAATGCTGCCGTCGAGGTACAGCACGCTGTAACCGGACAGGTCATCCGCCTCCGACGCGTCAAGCATGTCCGCCTCAAGCGTTGCCGCCATTGAATATTTTAATCCGTCGTACGCGTTTTCCGCGCTGACGCTGTCGCCGTATAACAGAACAGCCACGCGCAGCGCGTCGTTATCCCCGCGTGTTTCGGGGACGGAGCCGCACGCGGCGGTAAGACAAAATACTGATATAATAAGTACAGATACGAGCTTTTTCACGTTCATTCTCCTTTGAGATTTTATGTAATGATTATAGCATTTTACCGAAAAGGGCGTCAAGTCCGTGCGTAAAAAACCGCCTCAGGTGCGGGGGACAACGCTTATACGGGGTAAATGCGAATAAATACATAAAAGAGCCGCGGCAAGCTTTGCCGCAGCCTCATTTTTACATTACCGCTTTATCTCTCCCGTCGGTTTTAATTTAGCTCAACTCTTTATCAACAGTAACCGTTTTTGTTTCGCCGTCCCAGTTTACGATACTGTTCATACCCTCCGAAACAGCCCTCAGGGGAACGACGGTTCTGTCGTTTACAATTCTTGCGGGTACGTCAAGCGTCACTGCGGTTTCGTTTATAAACATCTTGTCAGAGTCAATCTGCATGGTTATGCTGACGTCGCTCACGGGGTCGTACGAGATGATTGTTCTTGTATCGCCGTCCCACGCGACCTGTGCGCCGAGCGCCTCAAATATTGCTCTCATGGGAACAAGCGTACGGTCATCCTCAATAAACGGCGACGCGTCCGAAAAGCTGATTTCATTTCCGTTTACAAGTACCTTAATAGCGTCGTCTGCCAGTACTACCGCGAATGACGCCGTTGTTAATGCTAATGCTGTCAAAGCAACGGTTAATTTCCTGTTCATGGGTATTACCTCCTTTTTACTATACGCTTATTATATCACAGGGTAAAAATAATTTCAATAGTAGTTTTTACAGGGGTGTGGACAATGGCGCATATTAAAGAAAGTCCAGCGCTGAAACCGGCAGTTCACCTTTTGGTCGTTTCAATCGATAGTTATATTTAGCAATGCCAAAACGATTGTAAGCGCATACAAAAACATACACAACCGCC
>CAZWMB010000057.1:0-8632 GCA_964634635.1 uncultured Lachnospiraceae bacterium | reverse complement strand
CGGCTCGAACGCAATCGGAATGTTCGCCGATTTTATAGACGAACCGACGGTCAGGCTCTACGGCGCGGAGGCGGCGGGCGAGGGTGTTGAAACCGGCAGACACGCCGCGACAATCGCCGGCGGCACGGTCGGAGTCCTGCACGGAATGAAGTCGCTGTTTTTGCAGGACAAGGGCGGAAATATTACTCCGGTGTACTCCATATCCGCGGGACTGGATTATCCGGGCATAGGTCCGGAGCACGCGGCAATGGCGAAATCCGGAAGGGCTAAGTACTATCCGATAACGGACGAGGAGGCGGTTGACGCGTTTATGTATCTGTCAAAGACGGAGGGAATTATTCCGGCCATAGAGTCGGCGCACGCGATTGCGCTTGCAAAAAAAATCGCTCCCGCTATGGGTAAGAATGAAATTCTTGTGATTTGCTTGTCCGGACGCGGCGATAAGGACGTGTATTCGGTAGCCAGATATCTCGGACGCGATGTAACCGAGGGCTGAGCTGAAATAAAAATTACAAAGTATTTTAACTATGTTAACGGAGAAAAAACGGCAGAAAATCTTTTTGCGATAGCTCTGACCGTATGCTTAAGTATAAATACGGCTTTATCAGGCGGCCGGGTCAAAGTGAAAAAGCTTTGAGTCAGTGTTTTTCCAGCGCGTGAATTTTCGCTATTCTGTCGGCGTGTCTGCCGCCGAGAAAGTCAGCGTCAAGAAAGGTATCTACAATCATGAACGCCAGCTCGCGACCGGTCACGCGTCCGCCAAGACAAATAATATTCGCGTCGTTATGCTCCTTTGCCATTTTTGCGCTGAATACGTCGCCGCAAAGCGCGGCGCGTATACCGCTGAATTTATTCGCCGCCATCGATATTCCTATACCGGTTCCGCAAAGAAGTATTCCCCTCTCGCACTCGCCGGCAAGCACCGCCTCGCATACCGGCACGGCGCAGTCGGGATAATCCACGCTCTGCTCGCTGTATGTACCAAAATCCCTTACCTCTATTCCGCGCCCCTTCAAGTGCGTGATTACATGTCCCTTCAGTTCAAAACCGCCATGGTCGCTGCCTATCGCTATCATTTAGTCCTCTTCCTTTCCTCTAATTCCTTTTCCGCCTGGCATTTTTTTATATAAAACGGTTTCATTTCAAGATATGACTGCGTTTTGCCTTCTTTCGCGCGCTTTGCGGCGATTGCCGCCACCGATGACGCTCTTGCGCTCATGACTGCTCCATGCGGAAATACAGCCCTCTCGCCGAGCTTTTCTTTTATATACTCACGGTGTATCGCCGCGCCGTCGCCCACGAAAACCACGCCGCCAAATTTCCCACATTCCCCGACGCATTCCTCTACCGTGATACCGTCGGGCGCGCTTATCTCCCTAAGTTCGCCGTCCCACATATATGCGGCGGCGTATACGTTTTTCCGCCGCGCATCCATGACAGGAACTATTACATGTCCCGTATACGGCACGTTGTACGCAAGCGCCTCAAGAGTTCCGACGCTTACGACCCTTTTACCCGCCGCGTGCGCGAGCGCCTTAACCGTTTCAACGCCTATGCGCAGTCCCGTAAACGACCCCGGTCCGACAGCGGCGGCGTACACGTCAATATCACGCGCCGCAAGCTCCAGGTCTGATAAAATTTGCTCCACCATTACCATAAGCTTTTGCGAATGTGTTTGTTTATGATTTAAAATGTACTCGCCAAGAAGTAAATCGTCCTCCATTATCGCCGCGGACGCCGCGTTTGTGGAGGTGTCTATCGCAAGCACCCTCATTTTTTTACCTCCGTAATGTCTATTATTCTATAATTATCGCCTTTGTCATAATCCCTCGATATATTTATCTCGTACCGATTTTCGGGAAGTATATCGGCGATAAGCTGCGGCCATTCGATAACGCTTACTCCGTCGCCGTACACGTATTCCTCATAGCCGATTTCATACATGTCAGCGCTGTCAGCGACGCGGTAAACATCAAAATGATACAAAGGAATGACTCCCTCGTATACGTTTACTATCATAAACGTAGGACTGGTAACATCCCCGTCTATACCCATACCGAGCGCAAGACCCTGCACAAAAGCGGTCTTGCCCGCACCCATGCCGCCGTACACGCACAGCACGTCGCCCGCTTTAAGTGTTTTAGCAAAAACGGACGCGATTTTTTTTGTTTCCTTACAGCTATTTGAAATATACCTCATAATTAAAACAATCCTGTTATTTTTCCGTCCTCGTCAATGTCTATATTATTGGCCGCGGGAGCCTTGGGCAGCCCGGGCATCACCATTATACTGCCGGTTTCCGCCACTATAAATCCCGCGCCGTTTGAAACGCGTACGCTGCTTACCGTTACATCAAAGCTCTCCGGTCTGCCGAGCAGCGACGGATTGTCGGACAAGGAGTACTGCGTCTTTGCTATGCAGACAGGCTTTTTGTCAAGTCCAAGCTCCTCCAGCCGCGCTATCTGTTTTTTAGCCTTAGCCGTATACACAGCGCCCCTGCCGCCGTAAATTTTTGTGACAATGGCGTTTATTTTATCCGGTATGGACATATTCACGTCATACGCCGGTCTGTAATCCGCCTTTTCGTTTTCCGCGGCGTTTATAACCTTCGCGGCAAGGTCAAGACCGCCCTTGCCGCCCTTTGCAAACACCTCGCTCAAAGCACACTGCGCTCCCAGCCGTTTACAGCTCTCGCCCACCGCGTCAAGCTCCGCCTGTGTGTCGGTGTCAAAGCGGTTTACCGCTACAACCATCGGTACGCCGAAGGATTTCATATTCTCTATATGTTTTTCAAGGTTGACTATTCCGCGTTTCAGGGCGTCAACGTTTTCGTCCTTTAAATCCGCCTTCTTAACGCCGCCGTTATATTTGAGAGCGCGTACGGTAGCGACTATGACAACCGCGTCCGGACTTATTCCCGCCATACGGCATTTTATGTCCATGAACTTTTCCGCTCCCAGGTCGGCGCCGAAGCCGGCCTCGGTTATAACATAATCACCGAGTTTCATAGCAAGCTTGGTAGCCTGTATGCTGTTGCAGCCGTGTGCTATATTGGCGAACGGTCCGCCGTGAATAAAGCACGGCGTATGCTCCAGCGTCTGCACAAGGTTCGGTTTCACCGCGTCCTTTAAGAGCGCCGCCATGGCGCCCTGAGCCTTCAAATCCGACGCCTTCACCGGTTCCCCTGAACGGTTATAGCCTATAATGATATTTCCCAGACGTTTTTTTAAATCGTCCATGCCGGATGCAAGACAAAGTATAGCCATTACCTCTGACGCAACAGTAATCATAAAGCCATCCTCGCGCGGTACGCCGTTCGTTTTACCGCCAAGTCCCACAACTATGGAGCGCAGAGCGCGGTCGTTTGTGTCGACAACGCGTTTCCACATGATATTTGTTACGTCTATGTCCAGCTCGTTTCCTTGGTGAATATGGTTGTCTATCATAGCCGACAGAAGATTATTCGCCGACGTTATCGCGTGCATGTCTCCGGTAAAGTGCAGATTTATGTCATCCATCGGCGCCACCTGGCTGTAGCCTCCGCCCGCAGCGCCGCCTTTTACGCCCATAACCGGTCCGAGAGACGGTTCTCTGAGCGCAAGGACACATTTTTTACCCATTTTATTAAGCGCGTCGCCCAGTCCTATTGTGGTAGTTGTCTTACCCTCGCCGGCGGGAGTCGGATTTACAGCCGTCACAAGAATTAACCTGCCGTCCTTCTTGCCGTTAAGCTTGTCCGTAAGCGCGGGTGAAATTTTCGCCTTATACTTTCCGTAATATTCCAGATACTCCTCGTCTATATCTATCGAGGCGGCTATGTCGCGTATATGTCTCATTTCCGCGCTCTGAGCGATTTCCATGTCAGACAGCATGATTATACCCCCTTATTAAAGTCAAATAGAGCTGAATGACAATCCAGCCCTATAAATATTCGCTATGTTTATCAGTTGTTGTTAAAATATCCCCTGTCCTCGCGGACTTTTCTGAGCAACAGGTCAAGGCGATGCTCAACATCATTTAAAATATCGTCAACATACTGGTCGGTATCTGTCTTGATTTCAATTGACTTCTGCTGCGCCGCGTTTACAAGCTCGTTAGCCTGGTCGTACGCGCACTTGGTAATCTCATGTTCATCTATAAGCTGCATCTGCGTTTCCTCGGCATTCTTCTGGATTGCCTCGGCTCTGCTCTCAGCCTCGGAAAGAATTCTTTGTCTTTCCTCCTTTACCCACTTGGCCTCCTTAAGCTCGTCCGGATAAACAAGACGGATTTCCTGAATATAATCGAGGAGCTCATCCTTATCGACCATTACCTTACCTGTCAACGGCACTGCCGACGCCTTTTCAATAGCCTCCTCCAGCGTGTCCACAATTTCCATAATGTCCATATCCATATCCATTTTCCTCATTCCTTTCGTCCTACTTATATTTTTCTTCAATGATGTCTATTATCTCACAGGGTACAAGTCCTGTTAAGTCGCCGTGAAAACCCGCAAGCTCCTTGACCATACTTGAGCTTATATACAAGTACTTTGTATCCGTCATCATAAACATGGTTTCATATTCGGGATTAAGCGCCTTATTGAGCAGCGCCATCTGAAATTCATATTCAAAATCCGCGACAGTGCGCAGACCCTTGACTATTACCGACGCGCCCATACTTTTCGCGAAGTCCACCAAAAGTCCCGAAAAGCTGTCCACCTCAACGTTTTGAAGATGTTCTGTAACGCGCCGTATCATGTCCACTCTTTCTTCGGCGGTAAAGAGCGGATTTTTACCCTTATTGCTCAGAACTCCTACCACCAGAGTATCATAGATGCGGCTTGCGCGCTCTATTATGTCCAGATGACCGTTTGTAATAGGGTCAAAGCTGCCGGGATATACTGCAATTCTCATTTGTTTCTCCCCACAAAGCCTTACCGGCTCAGTTTGTAAACCGTTATATATGTCCTTCCGTATTTTCTTTGTCTGTAAATTTCAAACCCGTCCGCGTTTCCGTTAAAGTCCGTATCGTCGCTTTCAAGCACCGCAATTCCACCGGCGTTCAGCAGCTCACGCTTTACGATACCCGCAAGCGCGGGTTCTATAAGATTCTTGTTATACGGAGGGTCAAGAAATATTATATCAAATTTTTCTCCGGCGCTCTCCATATAGTCAAAACAGGACATGACCTTTATTTCACAGCGATCCGAAAATCGCAACGCGTCCGCGTTTTTTCTTATAATATCCGCCGAACGTTCATCGTTGTCGATAAGCGCCGCTCTGTCCGCGCCTCTTGACAGCGCCTCAAAGCCGAGCGCGCCGCTGCCGGCGAACATATCGAGACATACCGCGCCGGGTACAAAGCTCTGTATAATATTAAATACGGACTCCTTTACCCTGTCTGTCGTGGGCCGTATGTCGGTCCCCTCGAATTCGAGCAGCTTATGACCGCGCCGGCTGCCGGATATTATCCTCATATACGGACCTCCGTGTCATTCTTTTATATTCTAACCCAATTTTTCCAAAAGGTCAACAATGTTACCGTTTTTTTTCCGTTTTTAAATCAAATATCAATGCTTTTGTAAACATTCTGACACATAGACGCTGTTATTCGTCAATATTCTCGGTAAAATCAGGTATGTTTATACCTCTCACGTATTCATTATTCGGAACAGGTATATTTTCGTCCATTTCCGGACCTATATAAAAGCCCGTCTGCGTACACTGGTTATACGCTGTATTCTGGAACGCCACGCTAAGACGGTACACGCTGTCGTGCATGAATGTGTAGAACTTATGATGAGTAATATCCGTCGTTGTGTATATACGCAGCTCGGTGTCGTCCTCGTTTCTCCAGACAGCCTCCTCGCGCCAGTCGCCGAGTATGTCCGCCTGAATACAGGGAGTACCCTTTTTCCAGTTGTTTGAAAGAGTTCCCTTAGGGTCAAGGATTGTCACAAGCTTATTGTTTTTATAATCCCATTTATAAATTTTCGGATAGCCGGTTTCCGTTTTTTCGTCAAACTCATGGTCGAGCAGCTCGCGTATCAGGTCGCCGTCCCACCATATGGCAAAGTCTATGGACTCCGGGCCATGCTCGTTTATCATCTTGCCCTCCATGGTGAATATACCGTCGTCCATTACCCAGCATTGATTGCCGACATAACGCGGGTCAATCTTCGCGCACAGTCCGCGCGTCGTGTCGCGTCCGGTATAAAAACCCCATTTTATCTCGCCCGTAGCCGGATCGCGCACCTCGTAGCCGTACTCGGCTCCCGCGTGCTCATGTATTTGGAAGAAATCAAGATTTGGCGTGTTGGGAGTGAAATTACCCAAATTCATGCAGTCGCCGTGTTCAAGACCCGTCGAGTACATGCCCGTACCGTCATGATCTACCGCCATAGCGCCGTAGACGATTTCATCCAGTCCGTCGCCGTCCACATCGCCGACTCCGAGATTATGATTACCCTGATTTGTATATTCAATATTCTGATCCTTGTTCGCGAGAAATCTCCAGCGCTTTACAAGCTTATTGTCGATTACATCATACGCCGCGAGTACCGTGGGGCAGCCATGATCGTAGTAGCCGCGGCACATAACGACGCTCGGATTTTCGCCGTCAAGATACGCCACGCACGCCAGAAATCGGTCAACGCGGTTGCCCCACGAATCGCCCCAGTCGCGCACGTTTCCGCGCGGCGGATCATAGTCGACGGTATCCATAATTTCACCTGTTTCTCCGTTAAAAAGCGTCAGGTACTCAGGGCCTTCGATAATAAAGCCGTCCTTGTTTCTGTAATCCGCGTCCCTGTCGCCTATTACATTGCCCCTGCCGTCAACCGTGCCGTCCGCCGTCTTGCAGACAAGCTCCGCCTTACCGTCGTTGTTTAAATCGTACACCATGAACTGTGTATAGTGCGAGCCGCTCCTTATATTCCTGCCGAGATTTATTCTCCACAGTTTCGTACCGTCCAGCTTATACGCATCAAGTATACATTCGCCGGTATAGCCCTTATGCGAATTATCCTTGCCGTTGGCGTCCCAGCGCAGAATTATCTCGTACTCGCCGTCGCCGTCCAGGTCGCCGACGGACGCGTCGTTAGCGGTGTAGGAGTATGTCTGTCTGTCAGGCAGGGTAACGTCCGCGGGCTTGTCAAGCGGCAGCGATATATACGGCGCGTTGACGACCTTAACCTCCGTACCGTTCTTTTCCGCTCTGTTTCCCTTTACCGCCTTTATTGTGTAAATATCCTCCGCCTTACCGTCCTTGTCCAGGTAATTGGTGGAATCCGTTATTACATCTGAAATTCTGCCTCCGTTTCTGAGTACTATAAAATCAATACCCCGCTCGTACTCGTACGCGTTAAGTCTCCAGCTCAGAAACACGCCGTTTTCCGTCATTATAGCGACAGCGCCTCTGCCGAGTGTTTCCATTTTACGTTTTTTCGGCTCCGCCTCCAAATCGGTAGTTACCTCGGCGCGCTTTGAAATACCGCTTGTTGTTACCGCTTCGACCGCGTACACGAACGGTACGTTCGTTACAACCTTATCGTCAATAAACGAACATTTCTCCGTTCTGCCTATGTACTTATACGCGCCGTAGGGAGCTTTCTGATATATATTGTACCATACCGCCCCGTCGAAGCCCTGCCATATGAGAGTTACGGAATTTTCCGTTTCACGCGCGTCAAGATTTTTTATTTCACCCCTTACTTTTTCTCCGTCTACAAGCTCCACGCTGATTACAGACCTCTCCGCGCAGAATTTATGCGCGTACAGCGCGCATACGGAATACTCGAATTTATCACACAGCTCGACGTCCTCGTCCGTAAATTCCTCCGTAATAACGTCGACAAGCTTTTCTGTCTCATTGTTTTTCGGGTTCCTGCGCGACACGCGGTAGCCTATCACTCCGTCCGCCTTATCCCACGAAAGCCTCACCGACGCTCCCGAACGCTTAGCCCTGACATCCGCCGTAAGACCCGTTATTTCAATTTTTCTCAGCTTAGCGATGTCAATACTGTTAAGGCAGCTGTGCTTGCCCGTTTCAAATACAAATTCAATCTTACCGTCAGTGACTGTTACGGGCATAACCTGCTCAACAACGCAGCCATCCTTGACCCACGCCCCGCGTTTCTGCCCGTTTACGGTATAAAATGTCATAACGTCGCCCTCGTCCACATAGTCGCCGGTAGCTACGCGGACTATGTACTCGCCGTTATCCATATCGACGGTAAACGAGTTGCCGCCTATGTACAAAAAGTCACGGTTAAGCTCCTTTTCGCCGACGTCGCGGCTTTCCGCCTCGGCAATCGACGCAAGACCAAAGCCCTGTTCCTTTGTGTAAACGCATTTGCCGTTTACTTTCATATATCCGTCCGCCGGAGGATTTTTACCAAAATCAAAGCTTGCTTCTTTCATAATCTGTGTACCTTTCTCTGTGATTAAACATTATCATTTTTATTATACACCCAAAAGTAAAATAAATAAAGTCTTTTCTGAGAGTTTTTTTATTTTTTTAAATTGTATAATTAAATTCAACAAATTGTTAATTAAAATTTATATCTATAATTTTATCTTTTTTATCGAGGGAGGTGACGCATATGAGCATAAAAATCAGGTTGCTTGAGCTTAACAAAAAGCAAGTAGAC
>CAZWMB010000056.1:0-9155 GCA_964634635.1 uncultured Lachnospiraceae bacterium | reverse complement strand
AACGTGAGCATAGTGACGCTTGTCTGTTTCATACTCAACGTGAGCTGTAGAAATTGTAATACCTCTTTCTCTTTCCTCAGGAGCCTTATCGATCATATCGTAAGCCTCAAACTGAGCCTGGCCTTTAAGAGCCAGAACTTTTGTGATAGCCGCAGTAAGAGTTGTTTTACCATGGTCAACGTGGCCGATTGTACCGATGTTAACGTGCGGCTTATTTCTTTCAAATTTCTCTTTTGCCATTGTAGAAATTCCTCCTTAAAATAAATATAGTTACACCAATAAAGTAATTGTACAATTTTTTTCTGAAAAAATCAAGTGGTTTTTCAATATTTTTGCAAAAAAGATAAAATTCTTTTTGCAAAAAACGAATGTGGCGGGAAAAAATCCCGCCGCCGCGAAAATCACCGGATTATTCGTTATTTCTTGAACACTCGTTCACAATTATTTCCTGAATGGAGCGCGGAACCTCGCTGTAATGCGACGGCTCCATAGTATACTGACCGCGGCCCTGCGTACCGGAACGCAGCACCGTAGCGTAGCCGAACATTTCCGACAGCGGAACCTCGGCGGTTACCTGAGTAACGCCGCCCGAACGCGACTCCTGGTTCTTTATCATACCGCGTCTTGACGTCAAATCGCCTATAACAAAGCCGATATAATCCTCAGGAGTGATTACATTCACAAGCATAATCGGCTCCTTGATAACGGGGTCCGACTTCTTCATACCTTCCTTGAACGCCATCGACGCGGCAATCTTGAACGCCATTTCCGACGAGTCGACCTCATGATACGAGCCGTCGTAAAGAGTGGCCTTTAGGTCAACCACATTGTAGCCCGCGAGTACGCCGCTCTGCATTGCTCCCTGAATACCCGCGTCAACCGCGGGAATATATTCCTTTGGAACAGCGCCGCCGACAATGGCGTTTTCAAACTGATAGCCCTCGCCCTCTGCAAGCGGTTCAAATTTGATAAATACATGTCCGTACTGACCCTTACCGCCCGACTGGCGCGCGTATTTATGCTCGACATTGACCGGCTTTCTGAACGCCTCTCTGTATGAAACCTGAGGCTCGCCGACGTTCGCCTCCACCTTGAACTCTCGGAGAAGTCTGTCAACAATAATTTCAAGATGCAGCTCGCCCATTCCGGCGATAATTGTCTGACCTGTTTCCTCGTCCGTGTAGGTTTTGAATGTCGGGTCTTCCTCTGCAAGTTTAGCAAGAGCGATACCCATTTTTTCCTGACCCGCTTTGGTTTTAGGCTCGATAGCTACGCGGATAACCGGTTCGGGGAAGTCCATTGACTCCAGTATAATAGGATGCTTTTCGTCGCA
The DNA here is from genome assembly GCA_964634635.1 of uncultured Lachnospiraceae bacterium. Classification (GTDB taxonomy): domain Bacteria; phylum Bacillota; class Clostridia; order UBA1381; family UBA1381; genus Hominilimicola. Next base: position 7,822 of record CAZWMB010000056.1, on the reverse strand, counting down.
GAGCGTTTCGCCCGTCGTTGTGTTCGACAGTCCGACAGCCGCGGCGATATCGCCCGAATATACAACGTCAAGATCCTCTCTGTGGTTAGCGTGCATCTGTAAGATACGGCCCATTCTCTCTTTTTTACCCTTGCAGGAGTTCAGTACGTATGAACCCTTTGAAAGAGTACCGGAGTAAACACGGAAGAAACAAATCTTTCCGACGAACGGGTCCGTCGCGATTTTAAACGCGAGCGCCGCGAACGGGGCGTCGTCTGACGACGGTCTTTCGTCCTCCTCCTCCGTTTCCGGATTAACTCCCTTGATATTGGGTACGTCCGTCGGAGCGGGCATATACTCAATAACGGCGTCAAGGAGCATCTGTACGCCCTTGTTTCTGTACGCCGTACCGCAAAGTATAGGCACGATTTCATTGTTGATTGTAGCCTTTCTCAGAGCCGCCTTCAGCTCGTTAACCGAGATTTCCTCATCGGCGAGGAATTTCTCCAAAAGCTCCTCGTCCGTTTCACATATCGCTTCTATCATCGACTGACGGTATTCCTCGGCCTTGTCCTTCATATCCTCGGGAATTTCCTCTTTATGGTACCGCGAGCCGTCCTCGCTGTCATAAATCTCAGCGTCCATATTCATAAGGTCGATAATACCTACAAAAGTATCCTCGGCGCCTATGGGTAGCTGAACAGGAACGCCGTTGGCGTTCAGTCTTTCATGTACCATGCTGACAACATTATAAAAATCAGCGCCCATGATGTCCATTTTATTGACAAAAATCATACGCGGGACATGATACTCGTCCGCCTGACGCCATACCGTTTCCGACTGAGGCTCAACTCCGCCCTTAGCGCACATAACGGTTACCGAACCGTCGAGAACACGAAGAGAACGCTGAACCTCGACAGTAAAGTCAACGTGACCCGGGGTATCGATAATGTTTATTCTGTTTTTAATTCCGGCGTAGGGACCTTCCTTGGGCGCCCAGAAACATGTTGTGGCCGCGGAAGTAATCGTGATACCGCGCTCCTGTTCCTGCGCCATCCAGTCCATGGTCGCCGCGCCTTCGTGGGTTTCGCCTATTTTATGGTTAATACCGGTATAGTACAGTATTCTCTCGGTTGTCGTGGTTTTTCCGGCGTCTATATGCGCCATGATACCGATATTTCTTGTGTTTTCAAGTGAATATTGTCTACCCAAAATGTTTTCCTCCTTTCCTCGTCGCAACGAGCTGCGCCTGCTCCGATTTTTCTTTTCGGAAAAAATCAATCGCCTGTTACGCTGTTGCTCCTTTTCCGCAAAAGAGCGCGCTTGCTTCGGCTACGCCCTTGTAAACAAAGGCATTACGCCCCCGCTGCGCCGCCGCTCTTTTGCGGGTGCGCCTTACGGCTCGAAATTTAAAATGAATTTTACCATCTGTAATGCGCGAACGCTTTGTTTGCCTCCGCCATTTTATGGGTATCCTCGCGCTTTTTAACCGCGCCTCCGGTACCGTTTACGGCGTCCATAATTTCATTCGCGAGTCTTTCCTTCATTGTCTTTTCGTTACGCTCTCTCGCGTAGCGCGTAAGCCAGCGAAGTCCTAAGGTCTGACGTCTTTCCGGACGCACCTCCATAGGCACCTGATAGGTTGCGCCGCCGACGCGTCTCGCCTTTACCTCGAGAACGGGCATGATGTTGTCCATAGCCTCGCGGAAAGCGTCAAGCGCGTCCTTGCCCGTCTTTTCGCTTACTATTGTGAAAGCGTCGTAAACGATTTTCTGAGCAACTCCCTTTTTGCCGTCAAGCATGATATTGTTTATAAGCTTTGTCACAACAACATCCTTATAGATAGGATCGGGCAGCACTTCTCTTTTTGCAATAAAACCTTTTCTTGGCACTTTACTTCCCTCCTTCATATAGTGGGGTTTACGTCTGTCAAATCTCGCCTTGAATACTTGGCGTAATTCGTAAATATCTTCGTTGCAAACGCTCGGAATACACAAAGTATTCCCGTGCTTTGCGCCTTGATGTTCAGCAAATTCTGCCGGCGTCTTAAGGGCGATATTCTCCGCCCGTAAACCTTTTGAAAAACAAATAAAATATCCGTTTTCCTTTCCATGACATCACAGGTACTCGGAGCTTATTTTTTCAAAGCTCCGTCGGCGCTATTCGAATAATATATAATATAACCCGATATGCACTTGTGATATGCGCAAAATTAAACATTTTGCGACATTATTTCTTTTCCTTCGGCTTTTTGGCGCCATATTTGCTCCTTGCCTGAAGACGGCCGCTGACGCCCTGGGCGTCAAGAGTACCGCGGATAATGTGGTATCTTGTACCCGGCAGGTCGCGGACTCTTCCGCCTCTTATAAGAACGACGCTGTGCTCTTGCAGGTTGTGACCTATACCCGGAATGTAAGCCGTTACCTCTATACCGTTTGTGAGTCTTACTCTGGCAATCTTACGAAGAGCCGAGTTAGGCTTTTTCGGCGTAGCTGTTCTTACAGCCGTGCATACGCCTCTCTTCTGCGGAGAGCTTTTATCCGTTGTTCTCTTTTTCAGAGAGTTAAGGCTCTTCTGAAGAGCGGGCGCGGCAGACTTCTTTTTAGACGTCTTTCTGCCTGTTCTGACCAACTGATTAAACGTAGGCATATCTGTTATATCTCCTTTCATAGATTTCTTTCACTTCGCAATTCCGCCGATACCGCTTTTTAGCCGCGCGCATACAGTCCGCGCGTCCCGCTGCGCTCCGGCGAATTTCCGAACGCTGTTTATTATTACGCGCCGAGGCGCGGAATAAACAAAATTATTTTAAAATTTATTTCAGAATTACGGCGCAGCTTGCTCCGACGTCAATCTTACACATGCTCCCCAGCTCCTTCATGTCCGAAACATAAAAAACCGGCGCGTTATGAGAGGACGCGAGCGATATGACCTCGTCCTTTATATAACCGTCGCAGTCCTCCGCGAGAAAAACCTTTTCCGCCGCGTCCGCGCCAAGCGCTCTTACGGCCTGCTTAAAACCGATGTGCAGCCGCGACCTTTCGGCGTCGCTTATCATATTTTTCACTCTCCGTACCCTGAAATTTTTACTTGTCCGCTCATATTCTATAATACAGCCAACTTATCAGATTATATAAAAAAAAGCCGGGTTTGTCAATAGTTTCTTTAAAAAATCCGAAAAATCAAAAAAGAATAACGCAAATTATTTTAAAAAAATATTGAAATTTATTTATTTTTTTGATATAATTTTATATATTAGTACTTTGTGCAAAAAATAGAAGGAAAAAAGGCAGTTTTTTTATAAAAAATGTATAGCAAACGGAAGGGATAGAGGGATAGTAATATGAAAGCAAAAACAAAATTTTTATCTGCGATAACCGCCTTAAGCATAATTTTTTCGGTTACGCCCGTTTTGCCCGCGGTAACGGTTTCGGCGGACGCGTGGGACGGTTCGACTGTCAATACAGACTGGTACGACAGCGCGTTGGACAGCTTTACAATATCCACGGGCGCTCAGCTTGCGGGACTTGCAAGGCTTGTTAACGCCGGTACCGCGACCTTTTCGGGAAAAACAATAACTCTGGAGAGTAATATCGACCTAAACTCAGCCTCCTGGACCCCTGTCGGAAATGAGGATTACGCGTTCGCGGGTACGTTTGAAGGAGGAGGCTTCGCGGTAACAAATCTGAGCGCAAGCGCTTCAGAAACCGACTATCAGGGTCTGTTCGGAAACGTATCGGGAGCCATTCAAAACCTTACGGTTTCGGGAGCCGTTACCGGCGCGCAATATGTCGGAGGCGTCTGCGGCTGGAATTCGGGAACGATTACAAATTGTACGAGCAACGTTACGGTACAGGGCGTATACGCCGTCGGAGGTATATGCGGATATAACTCCTCAAGCGTCACGGGCTGTATAAACGCCGAATCGGTTACAGGTACTACGGGTGGCAGCGACGCAAGCGTGGGTACTGTCGGCGGCATATGCGGTTATAATAAAGGAACGATTAAAGAGTGCGCCAATAAAAAAGCCAAAATTAGCGATGCGGCGGAAGGCTCGTCTATGGTAGGCGGCATATGCGGATATACCTCGGCGGCGATTACCAACTGTTATAATACGGGCGAGGTTGAAGGCTCGTCTATGGTAGGCGGCATATGCGGCTGCGTGAAAGGTAGCGCCGCTACCGCAAAGCTGATAGTTACCTGTTACAGCTCCGGTCAGATAAGCGGCGACAGCTCCGTCGGAGCGATAATCGGATCGTTGTCAAAAGGAACCTGCAGCTACTGCTATTATGTTACCGGCAGCATTACAGGCGGCTCCGATATAGGTATAGGCGGCGCTACGGCGGACGATGAAACGAAAACCGCCGCTAAATCCGAAAGCAGCTTTTCGTCGGGAGAGGCGGCGTATCTTTTGCAAAGCAAGCAGGAGGAGGATTTAGTTACCGGAACAGTCGCGCAGGTATGGGGACAGAATTTGACGTCCGAAAATCCGGATACCGTTCCGGTTTTGTCGAACGATAAGGTTTATAAAGTATCCTTTTATTCGGAGAAAGAAGTTTTCGCGGAAAAATATACAAATTACGGGGGAACGATAGATCCCCTTCCGAGTCCCGCGAAAACGGGATATATATTCAAATATTGGTCTAAGACCGAGGAAGCGGCGGAGGACGACGACGGTAAATTTACAAATACAACAGCGGTAACGGAGGACGTATCGGTTTGGGCTGTCGGTCAGGAGGCTTACGGCGCGACGGACGGCGATAAGCTTTTGCAGACCGCGGCGGGAACGGAGCTTTCCCAAGATTTGTCCGAATACGTTGAGTACGGCGGAACGACAAACGGAAACGAGGCGGAGAAATTTACATACGCGATAACGGAGGGAAACGCAGAATCTCTTAACGCGCAAATAAGCGGCGACACTCTGACGATTCCCGAGTCCGCGTCGGCGGGAGTGTATACTCTTACAATAGCGGCGGAGGAGAAAGCAAGCAGCTCCAATATAACGTTATTTTCCTCGTCCTCGCTTGACACGGAGCCGTTTACATTTAATGTTACGGTTTACGTGGCTCTGGCGGGCGGCGGTACGGAGGAGGACCCGTATATTATTCCGGATATTGCCACGCTCGAGCATTTCAGAAATACGGTAAATTACACAAGCGCTTATGGAAACAGCGATTATGAAGGTAAGTATGTTAAGCTGACAAACTCCTTCAGCATGGAGAGCGCGTGCGGCGCGGAAACGGGAGCGAGCTGGACTCCCATCGGAAATGATGATAATCACATGTTCAAGGGTACGTTCGACGGCGGAGAGAAGCTGTTGAGCGGCTTGTATATAAACGCGCCGGAGAGCGAAGAGCCTCAGGGTCTGTTCGGAAACAACGCCGGAACAATAAAGGCGCTGAGCATTTCGGGAAAGGCGTCCGGCAGTATTAACGTCGGCGGACTGTGCGGTTTAAATTACGGAGAAATTACAAGCTGCGAAAATCAGTGCGACGTTACCAACAGCTCGTCAACCTCTATCGACGCTGCAAATGTCGGCGGTATCTGCGGTTATAATTACGAAGGTAAAATCGAGTATTGTACAAACGCCGGAAACATAAGCGGGAATTACGGCATAGGCGGCGTGTGCGGCAACAGTGAATACGGCTCTATAAATTACAGCAAAAATACCGGCGGCGCGGACGGAACACAAGCCATAGGCGGCGTGTGCGGTGTAAACGTCTCCGGCACAATCGATAACTGCTATAATACAAGGGATATTGAATGTACCGACTCCGGCGCAACACAGGTCGGAGGAATATGCGGTTATAATAGCGGCGGAATAATCAAAAACAGCTACAGCTCCGGTAAAAACACGGCGAATTCAGCCGCGGGCGGCGTGTGCGGCGCAAATTTTTCAGGCTCCGTTACCGGTTGTTATTATCTTCTTGCCGACGGTTCTGTCAGCGCGGCGATTGGTTCGCCCCAAAGCAGCGACGCCGACTCGGGCAAGACCGAGGCGCAGTTTGCTTGCGGCAATGTGGCGTATCTGCTGCAAAGCAGCGCCGGCGGCGCCGGCGCCGGCGTAACGCAGATATGGGGTCAGGCTCTGACCTCCGAAAATAAGGACGCGCTGCCGGTTCTGTATCTTTCGGACGGCGATGAAAAAAAGGTCGTACAGGTGACGTTCTCCACGGAGGAAAACTCAACGTACGCCTACGCTTACACAAATCCGGGCGGCACGGTAACGCTGCCGGAGGCTCCGGAGAAGTCCGGCTACACCTTGTTTATGTGGTCAACGGATAAGAACGCGAGCAATGAAAGTCTATTAAATAAGGAAACGGAATTTACGGCTGACTATACCGTATCCGCGGATATGACCGTTTACGGTATCGCTCAGCTGCAGTACGGAGCCGCGGAAACGACGCCCGACCGGACAACCGTAATAAGCGGCGAGAGCGCGGAATGTGATTTGACGAACTACGTCGAATACGCAGACGAGGACGTCGACTTGGCGGGTAAATTTACATATACGATTACAAAAATAAATAACGGCACGGCGGATTTGGACTCGGATAAATTCGACACTGTCGCTCAAATCAGCGGCGACACGCTTACGATATCCAAGGACGCCCCGGAGGGAGAATACACAATCACGGTTTCGGCTCATGAAAACACTCCGGTTATCTCGGTGTTCTCGCTCGGAACCTCGGATTTTGAGTTTGACGTGCTGTACACGGTAACAAAAACCGACCCCACAGTGACGACTGTACCGGTACTGAAAAGCGGTCCTCTTACCTTTACGGGCGAGGCGCAGGAGCTGCTTGAAACCGTAGGCGCGGCAAGCGGCGGAACCGTGATGTACAGAATAGGCGCCGACGGTGATTTTTCGTCGGATGCGCCGACGGCGGTTGACGTCGGCGAATATACGGTTTACTATATGGTAAAAGGAGATCAGTACCACAACGATTTGGACGAAGCTCAGAACTTAGGCACAATCGCTATTGAGAAGGAAAGCTCGGCTATTGTGCTGTCCGTACCGTCGGAGGCGTCTTACGGCGACACGCTGACGCTTACCGCAAACGTATCAAAAAAGACGGCTGAAGAGGCGGCCGAGGTTACGTCAAGCTTTGTTTCACTGTACGGCGCGAATGAAGACGAGGTTGAATTCTTTATAGACGAAACCTCTCTCGGCACGGCGACGGTGACATATGACGGAAACGATACGTCCAAAGGTACGGCGTCGCTTAATATAGACACGGCGGCTAAGATAAAGGCGGGAGTTCTGATAATCGGCGACAACGAAAATATCACGGCGCGGTACGGCGGAAACGGCAATATGGGCGAAAGCGTTACCGGGGAACAGTCAAGCGTCAGCATAACCAAAAGGACTGTCGGGCTGACATGGTCCGGGTATACCGGCCTTGTATATGACGGTAGCGCGAAAAATGTAACGGCCGCCGTGACGGAAGACTCTGTCGTCGAGGGCGACGGTTCGCTGACTGTCACGGTTACAGACGGCGACAAAACGGCCGCCGGCAAATATACCGCAAAGGCGACAGCTCTTGAAGGCGCCTACGCCGAGTATTATCAGCTGCCGGAAAACCCCGTGCTGGAGTATGAAATAAGCGAGGCGACGCCCGAATATACCGCTCCGGAGGCAAGGACGGGACTTGTGTACGACGGTTTGGAACAGGAGCTGATAACTGCAGGCTCGACAGAGCAGGGTACGTTTTATTATAAGCTCGGCGCGGAGGGAGAATATTCCGAAAGCGTTCCGACAGCGACGGACGCGGGTTCATATACGGTATATTATAAAATAACGGGAAATACAAATTACGGCGATATCGCCGAAACGGAAATA
>CAZWMB010000055.1:0-9179 GCA_964634635.1 uncultured Lachnospiraceae bacterium | reverse complement strand
ACATAACGGATTGAAGTCGATTATATATCAGCTGGAAAGCGATAATTTCCCGCGCGTAAAAATGGGAGTCGGCGCTCCGCCGCGTGAGAGCCGCGCTTTGATAGACTATGTGCTCGGACGCTTTACCAAGGAGGAAATTCCGATTATGGAGGACGCTGTAATACGCGCGTCCGGCGCGGCGGAGGAAATTATTAAAAACGGCGCGCAGTCGGCGATGAATAAATATAACAGCAGGTAAAGGCAGAGAAATAATATGAATTTTTCGGATATACTGAAAAGCTACCCGCCGTATGAGGGTATTGTAAAAAATCTGAATAACACGCCGATGTCCGTTTCGGGCATAGTAGAGTCCGCGCAGAGTCAGCTCATATACGCGCTCTCGCGGGAAACAAAATCCTCGGCGCTTGTTTTGTGTTACAGTGATATGGAGGCGCGCAAGCTTTGCTCCGATATGGAGCTTTACACCGACAGGGCGCTGTATTTTCCTTCAAAGGAGTATGTATTTTATAATATAGAAACCTCCGGTCATGAGAATGAGCGCGTTCGGCTGTCAGTGGCGCAAAAGCTAAAGGGCGGAGGAGAATACATAGTCGTTACGAGTTTGGACGCGGCTTTGCAGTATACGGCTGACAGTGATGAGCTGTCCGAGCTATGCATGGAATTTCAGACCGGCAGCCGTTTTACGCGGGGAAATCTCGCGGAACGGCTTGTAATCATGGGCTATACGCGCGAGGACGGAGTAGAGGGCGCCGGACAATTCGCCATGCGCGGCGGTATACTCGACGTGTTCCCGTCTGACAGCGACAATCCGTACAGAATAGAATTTTTTGACGACGAGGTTGACTCAATACGCGAGTTTGACGTGTATTCGCAGCGTTCGCTCGGAAAAACGGATACCGTACGCGTCATGCCTGTGCGCGAGGCGATTATTACCGACGGTAAGCGCGATATGCTGATTGCGGAAATAGAAAAACGCGTAAGCGCGGCGGAACGTAGAAAAACGGATGAAAGCGTGTTTATTGAAACCTCGCGGTCGGATATTGAGAGCCTGCGTGAAACGCGGTATTTTCCGTCAATAGATAAATATGTGTCGCTTTTGTATGACAGAATACCGTCAATACTTGACTACTTCTCCGACAGCGACCTTGTTTTTGCCATAGACTCCAAACGCATATGTGAACGCGGCGGGAGCTTTGAGAGGGAAAAAGGCGAGGTGGTTGCGGAGCTTAAGGAAAAGGGCATACTCGGCGCGTACAAGGATAAATTTTACATTTCCTACGCGGAGGCGGCGTCAGAGATGACAAAGAAAAGATTTATGTCGCTTGACGCGCTTCCGCGTTCATCGTCGGATTTTAAGTACAGGCATTTAGAGGGATTTGTTACAAAAACGACCGTGTCGTTTCACGGCAAGCTTGAATATCTGTATGAGGATTTGAAAAGCTGGCAGAGCAAGGGTTACACCGCGGTGATACTTTGCTCCACGCGCGGACGCGGAGAAAATTTGGCGGGAACGCTGAATGACAAGGGAATAAAGGCGAGATTTATAAATCAGGACGCGTCGGAGCGCGCGGAGTTTGCCCCCGGAGAAACGGTAATAATACGCGGCGAGCTGAACAAAGGATTTGAGTACCCGGAAATGAAATTTGTAATGGTTTCCGAGCGTGAAATTTTTGAGGCGAAAAAGAGCCGGCGCAGACGCAAGACCGACAACGCGAACCGGATAAAAAGCTATACCGATATAGGCGTAGGAGATTATGTCGTGCATCAGACCCATGGCATAGGTCAGTATCAGGGAACGCGGAAAATGACCGTAAACGGCGTGACCAAGGATTACCTGAAAATCCGGTACCGCGGTACGGACTTTCTGTATATACCGATAGACCAACTGAATTTGCTGTATAAATACGTGGGTAATACCGATAAAACGCTGCGGCTGAACAAGCTGGGAGGAGCCGAGTGGAACAGAACAAAGCAGCGCGTGCGCGCGTCAACTGACGAGCTTGCCAAAAAGCTTGTTTCTCTGTATGCGGAAAGAGAAAAAGCGAAGGGCTTTGCGTTCAGCGCGGACACCGTATGGCAGCGTGATTTTGAGGACACCTTTGACTATCAGGAAACGGAGGATCAGCTGCGTTCGATTGAGGAGGTCAAGGCGGATATGGAAAAGACAAAGCCAATGGACAGACTCCTTTGCGGCGACGTGGGGTTCGGCAAGACGGAGGTCGCGCTGCGCGCGGCGTTTAAGGCGGTAGGCGACTCGAAACAGGTCGCGTACCTTTGCCCGACGACAATACTCGCGATGCAGCAGTATGAAACATTCCGGAAACGTATGGAAAACTTCCCGATAAGGGTTGAAATGCTGTCGCGTTTTTGCAGCGCGGCGGAGCAGAAAAAAATATTAAAGCGGCTTAAAACCGGAGAGATTGATATAGTTATAGGCACGCACCGCATACTGTCAAAGGATTTGGAGTTTAAGGATTTGGGACTTCTTGTCGTGGACGAGGAGCAGCGTTTCGGCGTCGCTCACAAGGAAAGGCTGAAGGAGCTGAAAAAGAATGTCGACGTGCTGACCATGACAGCGACGCCGATACCCCGCACGCTGCACATGGCCATGACCGGAGTACGCGATATGAGCGTGCTGACGGAGCCGCCGGAAAACCGTTACCCCGTGCAGACTTATGTGCTGGAGGATAACGACACGGTCATTCTGGACGCGATAAGAAACGAGCTTTCAAGGGGAGGTCAGGTATTTTATCTGCACAACCGCATACAGGGTATATACACGAAGGCAGATTGGATAAGGCGCTGTTTCCCCGATATTAACGTTGCGGTAGGTCACGGTAAGATGCGTGAGGAGGAGCTGGAGGACATCATGTATGATATGGTAAACGGGCGCACCGACGTGCTTGTCTGTACGACCATAATAGAAACCGGTCTGGATATTCCTAACGCTAACACTATTATAATAGAGGATGCCGACCGTATGGGTCTTGCTCAGCTTTATCAGCTCCGCGGACGCGTCGGACGCTCAAACCGCGCGGCGTACGCGTATCTGACGTATCACAGGGATAAAATATTGTCGGAGGCGGCGTCAAAAAGACTGCGCGCGATAAAGGAGTTTACGGAGTTCGGCTCCGGCTTTAAAATCGCCATGCGCGATCTTGAAATACGGGGCGCCGGCAATATTTTAGGACCCGAGCAGCACGGGCATATGGATGCCGTCGGCTATGATATGTACTGCAAGCTGCTGAAGGAGAGCGTCGACGCGGCGCAGGGTATATCTCCGGAGGAGAATACCGAGGTGACGGTGGATATAAATATAGACGCGTATCTGCCGGAGGACTATATTACAAATCACAATCAGCGTATTGACATATACAAGAAAATCGCCGCCGTGGAGAGCGAGGACGACAAATTTGAAATTCAGGACGAGCTGATTGACCGTTTCGGCGACATACCAAAGCCGGTACAGAATATCATTGAAGTCGCGGCTCTAAAGACTCCCGCAAAGGAGGCGGGCGTATATGAAATATCTCAGAGCGGCGGTAAGCTTATGCTGAAATTCGGCGAGGGGTATGTGGACGCGGCTCTTGTTATGGGGCTTGACAGTGTTTTTCGCGGACGGATAAAGCTTTTGTCGAGCGACAAGCCGGTAATAAGCTTTACTCTGCGGGAGGACGAGGACAACATACTCGATATTGTAAACAATTTGTTAAGTGTGGCAAAGGAATTGCAAAGTCGGGGAAAATAGTGTACAATAAAAATATATATTTTTATATAAAAAGGAGAAATAAAAATGAAACACGTTAAAATTGCAGCCTTGATGTGCGCGCTCGCGCTTGTTATGCCGCTTGCGGGCTGTTCAAAGGACGACGGCGCGCCCGAGAGCGCAATCAATTCCGCCAATTTCGGAGATGAAATTGTTATTACCGTAGGAAACAGAAAGGTTACAAAAAGCGAGTATAATTATTATTTGACCAGATACCGTAACACTTTTGATATGGAGGAGGCAAAACAGCAAGCGCTGGACTATTGTGAAAATCATAACCTTCTTATTGAGTTGGGAGAAAAAATGAAAATCAAATTTGACAGCGACACTAAAAAGGAGATAAAGGATACTAAAAATCAGATTATAGAGAACAACGAGCAAATCAACGGCTATGAGGAGTTCCTGAAGGAAAACGACATTACCGACGAATTTATCGACGACCTTATCAGCGTAAGCTATTATTCAGACGCGCTTAAGGAACAGATGGAACCGAAGGAATACACTGACGAGGAAAAAAGAGAATTTTTCAAAAACAATTATCGCCGCGCCAAGCATATTCTTTTAACGACTACGGACGCGGAAACGGGAGACGAGCTGCCGGAGGAAGAGGTCGCGGCGATTAAGGAGCGGGCGGAGGAGCTGCTCCAAAGAGCGCGGAACGGTGAGGATTTTGACGCGCTTGTGGCGGAATATTCCGAGGATCCCGGCAGTCAATCAAATCCCGACGGCTATGTGTTTACGGACAATGAAATGGTATCCGAGTTTCAGGACGGAGTCGACTCTATAAATCCCGGCGAATTTACTCTCGTAAAGACCGTGTACGGTTATCATGTCATACAGAGGCTTTCTCTGGACGAGGACCCCGAATATTTTGAGGAGCAGTATCAGGATGCGGCCGCGGGTATAGACAGCGTTATGGACGGTAAGCGCTTTGAGGAGCAGGTTCAAGCATGGGCGGAGGAGTATGGTATAGAAATAACTGTAAACCGGGAAATCATAGACGCTATGGAATAAAATCGCGGCCTTTCAAGCGAAACAAAAAGACGGTTCTGCGGAAATCTGTTGCGGGACAGTAAAAATAATACTGAAAAAGGGCTTTTCTCAGCCCTTTTTTGTATGCGATATAATTGTAATTTTAATTTTTATTGGGAACGGTTTCCCAGTCCTTTAAAAATCTTTCAATACCCTTGTCCGTGAGAGGATGGTTAATCATCTGCGCGATTACCTTGTACGGAACCGTCGCGACGTCACAGCCGGCTCTTGCCGCGTCGATAACGTGGATAGGATGCCTGATGCTTGCGGCGATAATTTCCGTGGAAATATTGTGGAGCTTAAAAATATCCGATATTTCCTCAATTAAAATCATTCCGTTTGAACCGATATCGTCAAGTCTGCCGAGAAACGGACTTACATATGCCGCTCCGGCTCTTGCCGCCAAAAGCGCCTGCGCCGCCGAGAATATAAGAGTTACATTCGTTTTTATACCGAGCTTTGCGAGCTGCTTGACAGCCTTCAGGCCCTCGGCGCACATCGGGATTTTGATTACAATATTTTTACTTATCGCGGCGAGCGGCTTTGCCTCCTCAACCATCTTGTCAGCCTCAAGCGAGATTACTTCCGCGCTTATCGGGCCGTTGACGATTGTGGTGATTTCCTTTACAACCTCAACAAAATCTCTGCCCTCTTTGGCGATAAGAGACGGATTTGTGGTAACGCCGCAAATAACTCCCATATCGTTAGCCTGTCTTATTTCATCGACATTGGCTGTATCTACAAATAGTTTCATTGTAAAATTCCTCCTATATAAATTATTGTAATTATTATATATAATTTTTCCGGCTTAGTCAATAGCTATATTGTCAAAAAACTTGTAATTTATATGAATAGGGTGTATAATAGACAAAAAGGAGGACGTCAATATGGCAAAATATACATATGAACCGCAGGGAGTATGCTCGGCGCGTATTGATTTTGAAGTCGAGGAGGGTATTGTAAAGAATGTCCGTTTCACGCGCGGCTGCAACGGAAACACGCAGGGAATAAGCGCGCTTGTGGAGGGCATGAATGTGGACGAGGTTATAAGGCGTCTGAAGGGTACAAACTGCAACGGCAGGGGTACTTCCTGTCCCGACCAGCTCGCGCGTGCGCTGGAGCTGAGCAAGGAGCGATAAAAACTGTAATAAAACACGGATAACCTTCATATACTGTATATAGCGTCAGTATATGGAGGTTTTTGTATTGCAGACAGTTACAGCGCCATGGAACAGAATAGCAAGGGGCATCGCATTTTTTTCGCTGCTCGCGCTCAGCGCGGGGGCAATCGTGTTCGCCGCAGGTTTTCGCGCGAACACAATACAGACAAAAATATATTTTGTGGACGCGGAAATGCTGCGGCTTATACCCATTGAGGTGACGATACCCGATATGCCCGCCGAAAAAACGGCGCAGCGCGTCCTGAACGAGCTTATAGAGGGACGTGACGATAACGATAAAATACGCCGGCTTATACCGAAAATAAAGCATTGTATGACAGTACGGGTAGAGAGGGGCATAGCGTATGTAAATCTCAGCGGCGACATGGCGGAGAAGATACCGGACGGCCGTGACCTGGAGCTTCTGACGGTGTATTCAATAGTGAACTCGCTGACTGAAATTGACGGCATAGTGAACGTGCGGTTTACAATTGACGGTAAGCCGCAAAAGGAGTTCAAGGGCTGGCTTGATATGCGCGAAACCTTTATACCGGACTATTTTATGTAAGGCGGGGTACGTGTCGATATTTGTCATATGACGCTGTCGAAGGATTTTTGCCGCTCGACGGCGGCATATGACATTTTTTTCGCCTGTCGGGTGGTACAATGTCCTTATACGTAATTTGGAGAGGTGTGTACCAATGGGACAAGCTGAAATCAATACACAAAGGAATATCGAAACGCTTCGCGCGCCGCGCTTGAAGGACATATTCTTAACAGCGCTGCTCATACTCGCGGGACGCGCGCAGGTGCTTGGAATGTTCCCGTTTGGCACGGCATTTTTTGCCGCCTGCTTTGACAAGAGTATTGCTTACGTGGGAATAACGGCGCTCGCTCTGTCGCTTATGACCTCGGCCGGCAGGGCGGCAATGATAAAATATCTTGTCGCGTCGCTTGTTTTTTGGATTTACACGCGTTTCCGTACAAAAAAGAACGACATTCTCGACGCTACCTGCTGCGGAGCGTCAATGTTCGCCGGAGGACTGGTATTCCTGCTGTATAGCTTTGCCGGATTTTACGACATCCTTATGCTGCTTGCGGAGTCGCTTGTGACCGCGTTTATGTACATAATCTTTATGAAGGCTCACGGTCTTGTGAGCAGTCGTAAAAAACGCTCTCAGACGGCGCAGGATGAGGCGATAAGCGTTGCGGTCAGCGTGGGAGTAATGATAACCGGACTTGCCGGTATAAATCTGCCCGGCGATGTGAGTATAGCGAATATAGTGTCAGTGTACGCGGCGCTGTTTATAGCGGCTCACGGCTCGCTTGCCGCGGCGGGCAGCGGCGGTCTGTGCATAGGCTTTATGTCGGCCATGTCGTCCTCCTCGGCGATAATGGCAATGGGTATTTTCGGCGTCTGCGCCCTTCTCGCCAATTTACTTAAAGCGTTCGGACGCGTCGGCGCCGCAATAGGCTTTTTCGGTGGAACCGCGCTTGCTCTGCTCTACGCGGGCAGCAGCGGCCTTATGCCGGTAACTCTCATAGAAACGGCGGCGGGCGCGGCTCTGTTTGTAATAACGCCTAAACGCGTACGCGCATATATAGACGCGTTTTTTTCAAGGTCCTTACAGCTTGAGCCGCTCAGCCCGGACGTAAGGGTAAAGGAGTACCTGACTATGCGGCTTGAAAACGCCGCCGGGGCGTTTCGCAGTCTGGAGGAATGTTTTGCGGGGGCGTCGGAAAAACGTCTTAAATCCTACAACAAGGAGGCGGCGGCTATATTTGACGAGGTGTCCGGAAGGGTATGCGAGGGCTGTCCCAACGCGGGAAAATGCTGGCAGAAGGATTTCACCCGTACATACAGAAGTATAGTGCTTCTTCTTGATGAAATAGAAAAAAAAGGCATACTTACTTTGGACAAAATTCCGTCGGCGTTCAGAGAGAAGTGCGTAAGGTGCGAGCTGTTTGTAATGGAGTTTAACCACGTGTACGAGCTGTACAAAAAAAATATCATACGCACGGGCGAGGCGATTACCGGACGCGACCTTGCCGCGAGGCAGTACCGAGAGGTATCGCTGCTGATGGACGGTATGGCCAAAGAAATAGCCGCCGGATTTAATTTCCGCGAGGATTTGGAGGAAAGTATAGTAAGCGAGCTGGACAAGGAGGGCATAACCGCTTTTGAGGTCAGCGTCATAGAAAGCACGCACGGCAGAATGGAGGTCTATCTCAGCGTGGATAAGTCCTCGGAAACCGGGCATATCGAGCGCGTACTGGAGAGCGTGCTTGAAACGTCAATGGGTTATGACAGCGAGCGTACGAGCGGTCTTATGAGGTTTATATCCAAGGCAAAATTTAAGGCGGATATAGCGGTAAGACAGATAGCGCGAGATTACAGCAACGCGTGCGGAGACGGTATAGACGTGTTTACTGCCGACGATTACAAGCAATATGTGGTTATATCCGACGGTATGGGCAGCGGCAAGCGGGCGATGCTTGAGAGCCATATAACGCTGACGCTTTTGAGGGAGTTTCTGAAATCGGGCTTTGGGGTAAAGACGGCGATTGACATGATAAATTCCGCGCTGTGTCTGAAACTCGACTATGAGTGCTTTTCTACGGTGGATTTGCTTAGTATCGATCTCATGACCGGCGTGTGCGAGTTTTATAAAATAGGCGGAGCGGAAAGTATTCTGCTTCACGGTCAGAATGTGGAAACCGTGTTTTCCGTATCGCTGCCGGTTGGTATGCTGCCCGATGTAAAGGCGCAGGGTCAGGCAAAGCGTCTGTCGGACGGCGACACAATCATTATGATGACGGACGGCGTAAGCGAGGCGGGATACGGCACGGCGCGTACGGATTGGCTGAAAAGGGAGATAAAAATACCGCATGACACAATGGACTCGCTTGCGGAGAAGACGCTTGAAACGGCGGTTAAAAAAAGTCATAACAGCGTCGTGGACGACATGACAGTGGCGGCAATACGTCTTATTGAGGTCTGAGAAAACAAAAAGCTTTAAAAAAATATAAAAATTAACAAAAAAACTTGACATATCCATGCAAAATAAGGTATAATAAGTATTGGTTGCACAGCAATGTGTAAGGTTCCATCAAGTCCGTTTTTTGGAATTGACTTGCCGGAGGGAGGGAAAGTACATGTCTGAAGTAAGAGTAAATGATAATGAATCTTTGGATAGCGCGCTTCGCAGATTTAAGCGTCA
>CAZWMB010000054.1:0-9315 GCA_964634635.1 uncultured Lachnospiraceae bacterium | reverse complement strand
TCAAGCCGAAAATCGGCACGAACCGCTTCGGCGGTCAGTGCGTCACCTATGAGGGCGCGGGCTCCACAAAGAAATGGGAGCGCATCGACTCCTACGGTCCTAAGTTCGTGGAGAACATCGTCCAGGCGACTTCCCGTGATATCCTCTGCAATTCCATGAAAACGCTGCGGTGCTGCTCCATCGTCATGCACATTCATGATGCCTTGAATATAGTGGGTGTAGATATATTTCCGCAAGGGTTCTCGGCTATTGCAGATAAGCTATATATGTTTAAGGGAACAAATATGCTTGCGGATATTGGCAACGGCACAATAAACATTATGAATATTAACAATCAAAAGCCGGATGTAAAAAACTGCTTTACTGAAAAGTATGGCACAAATCAATGTGCCATTAAAATCAGAGAAATGAAAATGGAAGCAATGAGCAGACAAGGGAAAAGGCAAGATTTAACTTTATCGCAAGTTGCGACAAAGTTAGATACCGCTGCTGAAATAGGAAAAGATACCAACGAAAGTAGAGATACAGTATTTCGCCACATACGCTTGACACATCTTCAGCCGAAACTTTTGAAGTATGTTGACGAGGGCAGAATTTCTTTTACCCCTGCGGTTGAGCTTTCATATCTTAATGATATTGAGCAGAATGATTTAATCGAAGCCATAGAGCTTGAAGATTGCACGCCATCTTTATTTCAGGCGGTGCGTATGAAAAAGTTAAGTCAACAAGGGTTGCTTACCGATGATAAAATCAATGAGATTATGTCAGAGGAAAAGGCAAATCAAAAGGAACGAATAAAAATCCCAACGGAGCGTGTGCGAAAGTTCTTCCCGAAGGAATATACAAATTCTCAAATTGAAGATGAGATTGTAAAGCTATGCGAAGTTCATTACAAAAAGAGGCAGAAAAATCGTGGCGGATTTGAAAGATAATTAAATACAAAAATCTTGAGGGAAGGAGAATGAAACAGTGAGTAACAAGAGCAATGTGATTCAAATTCCACAGCACGAGATTGATGCACTTGCTCGCTGTTTATTGCCTGACATTATTGCTTTTTATGAAAGCGAAGAAGGGCAAAAAGAATTTGAACAATGGAAAATGGGTCTTGAAAACAAGGAAAATAAATGATTTTTTATCACGGAGCATTGTAATATGCGGTGCTCCGTGTGCATCATACATTTGTTTTTTTATACTTAAATGTTATATAAAGTATATAATTGCGAAAGGAAGTAAATTTATGAATGCCGTAATTTATGCACGATATTCTTCGGATAATCAGCGTGAAGAATCTATTGAAGGTCAGCTTAGAGAATGTAAAGCTTTTGCCGCAGCAAATGATATGACGATAGTTGACACATACATAGATAGAGCATTGTCCGCAAAAACCGATAATCGCCCTGATTTTCAGCGAATGATTAAAGAAAGTTCAAAGGGTGCATTTGAATTAGTTATAGTTTGGAAATTAGACCGTTTTGCCCGCAACCGATACGACTCTGCACACTATAAAGCAGTATTACAGAAAAATGGTGTTAAGCTTGTTTCTGCAACAGAGAAAATATCACAAACGCCTGAAGGAATTTTGCTTGAATCCTTACTTGAAGGCATGGCTGAATACTACTCGGCAGAATTGGCGGAAAAGGTTACACGAGGACTTACTGAAAATGCTTTAAAATGCAAATACAACGGCGGAACCTTACCAATCGGATATGCGATTGATGAAAATCAATTCTTTGTTATAGATCCTCTTACTGCACCTGCGGTGTTGGATGCTTTTAAACATTATGCAGAAGGTGCAACAATACAGCAAATTACCGATGAATTAAATTTAAGAGGTGTTCGCACTAAAAAGAACACTCGGATTACATTAAACACAGTTACCCGAATGTTACACAACAGAAGATATATTGGTGAATACAAATACAGCAATATAACTACTCCAAACGGAATACCTCCAATAGTTCCGGTAGATTTATTTGAAAGGGTGCAAGATATGATGAAAGCAAACAAAAAGGCTCCGGCAAAGCATAAAGCAGAAGATGAGTATTTACTTACAACCAAACTGTTTTGCGGTAAATGCAAATGTCTTATGGCAGGCGAAAGCGGTACAAGCCACACAAAGCATGTTCATCGCTACTATAAGTGTGTCAGCGTAAAATATCACAGAGGATGCGACAAAAAGACAGTTCGCAAGGAATGGATTGAAGATATTGTAATTTCACATCTTATGAAGATAATCTTTGATGATGGCTTGATGGATAAGTTGGCAGATGCACTTCTTGTACATCTGCATAAAGAAAATGACACCTTGCCGATTCTTCAAAAACAATTTGCAGAAACACAAAAAAGTATTGATAATATGCTCAATGCAATTCAACAGGGTATTTTTACCACCTCAACAAAAGAACGACTTGAAGCTCTTGAAAGAGAAAAAAGCGAATTATCCGTACAGATAATGAAAGAAGAATTGAGCAGACCGAATCTTGCAAAAGAGCAGATTCTCTTTTGGATACATAAATTCAGAAAGCTCAATCCGAAAAAATTGGAACATCGCAGAAGGCTTGTAAACAGTTTTCTTAACTCTGTTTACTTATTCGATGACAAAATTATAATTGATTGTAACTATAAGGATGGCACAGAAACTATTACTTTTGAGGAAATAGAAAATTCTGCCTTGGGTTCGGATTTAACATCACTCGCTACACCATTATTCAAAAACTCCATAAACGGTTTGAGGTTCGTATCTCCGGGCGGCGGGCTGTCGAGGACGCCGACCCCCGCAAAACGCCGGGTTATAGATGCTACATAGTAACAAGGACGCCGCCCTCCGCTCTCGCGCGTAAGTCCGACGCTTAATCGTGTATTTTTACCGGATTAAACGCTATGTAGTCGCCCGACACCAGCATGTACTCGATACCGTTCACATTTCCGTTTACGGCGTTCCTGTGCGATTGACCGTGCAGATGTCCGTAAATACATTTAGTCACCGGATATTTACTCATCATGTCTGTAAAATTACTGCCGCAAAGACTTACGGTCAGCGGCGGGTAGTGTGTGAACACATATATCTCGGCGCAGTCTCCCGCGCTTTTCAGCGACATTTCAAGACGCAGTACCTCACGGTCAAAAATCCGTCCGTCCTCGGGCGTAAATCCGTCCCACTGCGGGTGTATCCATCCGCGCGTGCCGCACAGCGCGATATTTTCATACATAAAGCTGTTATTCTGTAAAAATTCTATATTTTTAAATCCGCTCGCCGATATAAACGAGCGGAGCTTACTCATTGTAGTCCACCAGTAATCATGATTGCCCTTCAGCAGCAGCTTTCGTCCGTTGAGCCTATTCAGAAACTCAAAATCCTTAAAGCTCTGCTCAAGATAAGTCGCCCACGAAAAGTCACCCGGCAAAACAACAACGTCGTCATCGCGTATACTACTTTGCCAGTTATCCGAAAGACGCTCAACATAATTTTTCCATGAACTGCCAAATATATCCATCGGCTTGTCTATTCCAAGAGGCAGATGCAAATCCGCAATAGCATACAAAGCCATTTATTCTATTCCTTTCTCAACGCGATGTCTACCCGCCGCCGCATACTACATAGCGGTTCTTTCCCTGACCTTTTGCCCGGTACAGCGCCTCGTCGGCCTCGATATACAAGTCCTCAAAGGACACGTCGCTGTGTACTGACGGACAAAGCCTTATACCGGCGGAAATTTTTACCTCCAGGTCCTTTTCACGCGTCTCCGGAATTTTTGCCGCGTTGTCGGCAATTCTTTTTACAATTTCCTCCGCGCGCTCCCGTACGTCAACTCCGTCCAGCAAAATCGCGAATTCATCGCCGCCCATACGGCATATGGCGTCGTTTGACCTGAGAACATTTCTGAGAGTATCCGCAAAATGAACAAGCACATCGTCGCCTATGACGTGACCGTAGTCGTCGTTTATACTTTTAAAATTATCAATATCAAGCATTACCATTGTAAAACCGCGGTTTCCGGCTATATGCGCCCTTACTTCCTTTATGAAGGCGCCGCGGCGCAGAAGTCCCGTCAACTCGTCTGTTTCCACCCTATTCATAAGCGACTTCACTTGCGCTTTCGCCTCGCTGCGCACAGCGTCCTCGCGTATACGCACGTTTTTCATTTTTGTTATATCGGTGACGCGTATGACGGAGTATTGTCCGCCGGTTTCATTGTCAATATCAGTATATCCGAGACAGAATACCGGCACGGACATACCGTCTTTACGCTTTATCCTATGCTCTATATATACCTCTCCCGACCTTGCAAGCTCCCTGTTCACCATATCAAAATACACTTCGCAATCCTCCTCCATTATGAGGTCGCGCTGTGTAATCACATTATTTTTTATATCCTCGCGCGTGTATCCCGTGATTTCGGTAAACATGTCATCGCATTTTACTATGCGCATATCCGCGTCAAGAATATACGTGGAATATTCAATTTTGTTTACATATTTTGACTGCATATATAACCCTTCAAACTTATTTATACATTTCAAGATACTTTTCCGTGTTGGCTGTCATTCTGTCAAACAGCTCGCGCGCCTCTTCAAGCGGAATACAAACGTTCGCGTCATTCGCGAACGCCGAGAAAACCCTTTCAGTATCACGCTGCAGCGCCGCGTCGACAACCTCCTCCTGCTCGGCGCACACGCGGCTTACAAGCGCGTATA
This sequence comes from uncultured Lachnospiraceae bacterium, assembly GCA_964634635.1. Classification (GTDB taxonomy): domain Bacteria; phylum Bacillota; class Clostridia; order UBA1381; family UBA1381; genus Hominilimicola. The sequence goes on along the minus strand of CAZWMB010000054.1, from coordinate 4,620 downwards.
TGCCGGCCGGAATATTACCCGCGAATACCGGATTTAATGAATTCGAGCGGAAGGACGCGTTCGTTTCGACTACCGCCCCGAGCGGAAGGTTCGGTATTTGACCGTAATTCGGAATATTTACATTCGTCACAAGGTCGCAAAGTCCCAAAAGCGCGCGTATCTGCCGTACACCCTCCTCGCCTGTTTCCTTTAATTCAAATTTTTCCTCGCCGCTGTACAGTCTTTCGCTCCTGTCAAGCCGCTTCCGCAAATCCTCTTTACGCCATTTTACCGTAGTCAGGGCAAAGCCCCAATCCGTCACGGTTTTTTCATCCTTAAGGTACCATTTTCCGGGACAGAACTCGGCAAGATGTCTGTCACCCGCGGCGGCAATGACGCCGTAGCGCAGAAACAAATCTATTTTGACCTTCTCGCTGCATATAAAGGACTTATTCATCCAGTTCGCGTCTACATCGGGCGCACAGCCCGTATCCTTATACTTCCGCGCGAATTCACGGTAAACAGGGTACAAATCCATGTCCCTGTACTGAGCCTTTGTAATCCACGTAAAATGATTTACTCCGAGTACGTTTACCTTTATATCGCCGCGCTTTATATTCTCTATACCGCGCATTTCTTCCAGCGCCCTTATAAGAACCTTCTGCGCGCCGAAAACCTCGTGACAGCATCCGAACGCCTTAATCCGCGGAAATACGCGGTAAAGCGTTCTGACGCACATAGTCATAGGATTTGTATAATTGATTACCCATGCGTCGGGACAGTATTCCTTTATATTGAGAGCTATTTCCTCAAACATAGGTATTGCGCGCAGCGCGCGTATTATGCCTCCCGCTCCGCATGTGTCGCCGACCGACTGATATATACCGTACTTCTCCGGCTCATGCACGTCGCTTTCCATTTCGTCAAACGTGCCGGGCAGTATGGATATAATAACAAAGTCCGCGCCGGTAAGAGCCGCCTCCGCCGTACGCGCCGCCTTATATTTCCATACTGATTTACAGCCCTCGCTGTCCCTTATGGAATTTCCTATTTTTTCGTTTTTCTCAGCCGCGTCATAATCAATATCGTAAAGGTATACCTCTCCGCATATGTCCTCCGCCGCCGCCAGGTCGCTCATAAAGCCCCAGGCCCAGCCGCGCGAGCCGCCGCCGATATACGCTATTTTTATTCCGTCGACGCCGGTGTCTGTGTATTTCATTTTATTTCCCCCGTTTTATATTTATGAGCCGTTAATTCATAACGGCTTTTCCCACAATATCATTTATATAATCAATTTTATAGCGCGTCATATACTTTTCAATATCCGCTTTAACGGAAAGTATAAGGTCGGGTTTTTGAAAAAGCCCCGTGCCAAGCGCGACAAGCGACGCTCCCGCAAGCATAAACTCAATCACGTCGTCGCCCGACGTCACTCCGCCCATTCCTATAAGTGGTATTTTTACCGCCCCATACACCTCGTGCAGCATACGCACCGCAATAGGCTTTACAGCGGGTCCCGACAGTCCGCCCGTGTTGTTAGCCAATATCGGACGGCGCGTGTGTATGTTAATTTTCATACCGAGCAGCGTATTTATTAAAGACAGCGCGTCCGCACCGCCGTCCTCCGCCGCCTTCGCAATTTCCGCGACAGAAGTGACGTTTGGCGAAAGCTTTACGACAAGCGGTTTCTTACAGCGCTTTTTCACCTCGCTTGTCAAATTGTTTACTACCTTAGGGTCGGTACCGAACGCCAGTCCGCCGTGCTTTACATTGGGACAGGATATATTCATCTCAATCAGAGCCGCGTCGGTATCGGAAAGAATTTCCGCCATTTCACAATATTCCTCAACTGTATTGCCGGACATATTGGCGATTACATTTGTGTCATAATCGGCAAGTATCGGCATTATATTATCGGCAAAATACTCCACGCCCGGATTTTGAAGCCCGACGCTGTTCAATATTCCGCTCGGCGTTTCCGCGATACGCGGCGGTTTATTGCCCTCGCGCGGCCGGCGTGTAAGACCCTTCACTCCTAAACCGCCGTACTCGTCAAGCGAAACGTACTGTCCGTATTCCATTCCAAAGCCGAAGGTTCCCGACGCTGTCACTATCGGATTTTTGAATTCAATTCCGCAGAAATTAACCTTAGTATTCATTACAGTACCACCTCCTCGGAATAAAGAACGGGTCCGTTCCGACATACCTTTCGGTATTTGTCCGCGCCGCTGTTATTGGTTTCGCACGCACAGACAAGACACGCGCCTATGCCGCAGCCCATACGCTGTTCAAGCGAAAGCTGACACGGTATTCCCCTATCCTCCGCAATTTTCTTTACCGCCTTAAGCATAGGGGTCGGACCGCAGGAATAAATCATATCACACTCGTTAAAGCCAAGGTACCGCTCCATGGCGGACGCAATGTAGCCGCTGTAACCGTAGCTGCCGTCGTCCGTGCCGACGATTGTCATGTCCGAAGCCGCCTCAAATTCTTTTTCCATAACGACTCTGTCCTTACTGCGGAAACCCAGGAACACCTTCGCGTTCTTCAGCTCCTTTGCGAGCTTATATAATGGGAAAACGCCTATTCCTCCGCCGATTATGACAGGACTTTTGATGCTGTCGCCGATTTCAAAGCCGTGTCCCAAGGGTCCCATAACATCGATTATGCCGCCTGTTTTCTTTCTCGCAAGCGCCTCCGTCCCCTCGCCCTTGACTTCGAATATAAAGCGAACCTCTCCGTTCTCCGCGTCGCAGATACTTATAGGTCGGCGCAGAAACGTATTCTCACCGCAGTTTATATGCAGAAACTGTCCGCACTGCGCCTGAGCCGCTATTTCATCACATTCGATTACAAAATCGAATATTCCGCCGGCTATCTCTGTTTTTCTTATCAGCTGACAATTGTATGTTTTTTTCATAATATAGAGTTCAAGTCCTCCCTCATTCGTATTGCCTCCGCTCTCGCCGCCTCGGCAAACCGCTCGTCTTTCCGGTCGCCCTTCCTATACGCACACATAATTCCTCTTGACGAATTGACTACCGCGCCCAATCCGTCTGAATTAAAACACGGCTTAACGCCTTCGGCTCCTCCGCCCTGCGCGCCGTAGCCCGGCACAAGGAAGTAGGACTTTGGCATAAGCTCTCTCAGAATTTTCGCCTGCTCCGGATATGTCGCGCCGACAACCGCGCCGACCGCGCCGTAACCGCTTTCGCCTATCGTGTCCGCGTTCCATTCTTTTACGCGCTCCGCGACAGCCTCGAATAGGCTTACGCCGTCCGTTTTCCTGTCCTGAAACTCACCGGACGACGGATTTGAAGTCTTGACAAGCGCAAAAACAGCCTTGTCGTACCTTTTGCAGTCCGAGATAAACGGAGCCATGCCGTCCGTACCGAGATACGGATTTACCGTAACGCAGTCCACCGGACACGCGTCGGCAAGTTCACCGTCTATGTCCACTTTTCCCAGATACGCCCTTGAATATGCCTCGGCGGTGGAGCCTATGTCGTTCCTCTTTACGTCAAGAATTATATACAGTCCCTTCTCCCTCGCGTATGAAATCGTACGGTGAAGCGCCTCCTCGCCGCACAGTCCGTACATTTCATAAAACGCCGACTGCGGCTTTACGGCGGGTACAATGTCGTAAAGCGCGTCAATAAGCCCCTTGTTGAACTCCCATATCGCCTCCGCCGCACCCCTGAGGTTTTTACCGTATTCTTTATACGCCTTTTCCTTTATGAACATGGGTACATAGTCAATTTTCGGATCCAATCCGGCAACCGACGGATTACCCTTTTCCTTAATTTTCTTTACCAGCAAATCTACCGACATAGCTCTTTCCTCTCATAAGCTTTACAATGATTTTACCATATCTATAAAATACTTATGCGCCGTCAGGTTCTCTGAAAGCTCCGGGTGAAATGCTGTAACAAGTTGATTTTTCTGTCTTGCCGCGACAATTTTTCCATCCACGGACGCCAGTATTTCCACATCGGCGCGTACTTCCCTTATATACGGCGCACGTATAAAAGTCATTGGGATTTTACCCTCTCCCGCGAATTCCTCCTCTGTGTAAAAGCTGCCGAGCTGCCTGCCGTAAGCGTTTCTCACCGCCGTTATATCCATAGTGGCGAGATGGCTGCGGCTGTCGTTTTCTATATCCTTCGCAAGAAGCAAAAGTCCCGCGCAGGTTCCGAACACCGGAAGTCCGCCGTCAATCATACCCTTTACCGCGTCAAACATATCCAGCTCCCGCAGGAGTTTACCCTGCACCGTACTTTCTCCGCCCGGAATAATAAGACCGTCCAAGGGCTGTTCCAAATTCCTTTTCTGACGTATCTCAAACGACGATACGCCCAATCTCTCGAGCATTCGCGCATGTTCAATAAACGCTCCCTGGAGCGCCAATACTCCTACTCGCATGTTATTTTCCTCTTTCCGCCATCAAAAGCTCTATCTCCTGTTCGTTTATGCCGACCATAGCCTCGCCGAGGTCCTCCGAAAGCTCCGCCAGAAGCTTAGCGTCGGTAAAGTTTGTAACAGCCTTTACGATAGCCGCCGCGCGCTTTTCGGGATTGCCGGACTTGAATATACCCGAGCCGACGAACACGCCCTCCGCGCCAAGCTGCATCATCAAAGCCG
>CAZWMB010000053.1:0-9344 GCA_964634635.1 uncultured Lachnospiraceae bacterium | reverse complement strand
ATAAACGAGGAAATCCGAAAAGCAAGATATGGAGAAACCGAATGATGAAATGTTATGCGGCAATTGATACAAATGTTCTCGTTGCGGCTTTAAAACGCGTGAACGCTACGGAAAAGCATTCAAGAGATTTATGGCGTTTCTTGCAAATAGATATAATTTGCAAAACTATCAAATATCTCAAAAAAGCATATTTTTGCTTATATGCAATATATGCAGAAGAAGAGACTATCAGCGTCCACTGTCAAGGCTGAGCTTGCAACAATACGATTTTTCCACGATAATATGCCGTACACTCGTTCGGAATTACCTACTAATGATGAATTGGATTTAAAACGGCGCGCATTTGGAGGAGTTGACAGAACTTGGACAAACCGTGAGTATAATCTAATGCTCGCGGTTGCTATGGAACGCGGACACAAAGATTATACCGCAATACTATCTCTTGCAAGATATGCCGGACTTCGTTTGGAGGAATGCTTTAGGATTGATACAAATGACGCAAAAAATGCGCTTGACACCTTTAACCGTTTTCTGAAAATAGTTTGAGATAAAATTTTATATTTTTGGCAAATATCTTGTATACTTGCGTTCCCGGAAGAATATTCACTGACAGCTGCCGGTTTTGTTTCGGCTTTCCATGATTTTTGCTTTCTTCCGGGTTCAAAGGCGCTTTCACCGAAAATATCATAGTTTCTGCACCATAATGTTATTGTACTCATTGATACGTTGAAACGTCTTGAAAGTTTACGACATCCGCCTTCTTTATTTTTGTAGGCGGTAATCACCTGCATTTTTAATTCATAACTATATTTATCCAAATAGAAAACCCCCTTAGAGTAGATTGAATTACTTTTGTTATTTCATGTATCTACTCTAAGGGGATTATATCATTTTGCCACAGCCCCTTTTAAAATTATATTATTTTACTGAATCGTCAGCCTTATAAGCCTCGTTGATTTCATCAATAACCTGCTGACCGCCCTGCTCTAACCATCTGTCTCTCTGCGCAAGCCACTCGTCCTCTGTAATCTGACCGACGATGAACTTTGTATTAGCCTCGCTCATGATAGCGTCAAGCTGCGGACCCTTTGTTGAATATGTATCCGAAACATAGGGTTCAGCCGGATTTGATACGGCGTAAAGCTCATTCTCATCATATACGGCCTGTATCTTCTCAGCAACCGGTGTCGCGTAGCGTACGATAAGCTCCGTAGCGATTATACCTGTCGCGAACTGGTTAAGGTCAGCGTACTCCTTAGCAAGCGACGCGTCCTCACTCTTAACAACATAGCCTTCCTCGTCAAGAGTATAGTTTCTGTCAAGAATACCATAGTTCATAAGGTTAAGAGCCTCCTGATCGTTAGCCTTATCCATAACGCCCAGCACAAAGTCAAGATCCTCCTCAGTAGCGACCGATGATACGGGGAATACATAGTATCCGTCATAGCCTGTTGTCGGCAAGGTTCTCGGCTCTGTGTCAGCGTCCTTTGTTACGTAACCGAATACGTCAACCTCGGCATTGGGGTCAACCTCGGCAATATTTGTCGCGACTCTTCTGGCGCGGTCCGCAACGTCAATGATGACGCCCGCCTTACCCGTAAGGAACTGTTCGTCCCATTTATCCGACGAGTATGTAGCCATATCCTGGTTAATAAGACCCTCATTATAGCACTTGTTCATAAACTTCAGAGCGTCAAAAAATTCGTCCGTCATAACGGCCGGCTCCAAAAGACCTGTTTCCTCATTAAGTCCGTAGCCGTTCGGAGCGCCCATCCAAACCGCGAGGTTGTTCAGAGGACCGTCAAGGTAATCCGTAACAATCATTCCGTATGTATCAGCCTGACCGTTGCCGTCGGGGTCCTGCTCCTTGAACGCCTTAAGCACATTGTACAAATCGTCGACAGTCTTTGGAATTTCAAGACCAAGCTTGTCAAGCCAGTCTTTTCTGATTGTAACGCCGGCTCTTCCGATTGTTCTCGCGCGGTACAAACCGTATACGGAACCGTCAATTGAGATGTTGTGGTTTACCATTGAATTTGTCTGAGAAAGGTTGGGGAATTTCTCAGAGTCTGTCAGCTTATCTGTGATGTCCCAGAATGTGCCGGCTCTCGAGTTCTGGATTACACTGGAGCTTCTTGAGCCAACGAGCATTGCGTGCGGGTACGAGCCGGAACCCATAGCGGCGGTAACCTTCTCGTCATAGCTTGTCGAGGGTACCCATGTAAAGTTAATTTTTGTGCCGAGATACTCCTCAAGCGCCTGCACAACAGGGCTGTCGGCAGGAGCGGAATCAGCGTTGAACTGCTTCGTCATAACATTGATTGACGGATTTTCTTGGTCAATCGACGCAGTCTTTGAGCCGCAGCCTGCGATAGCGCCTGTAAGCGTTACTGCCGCTGCTGAAACAGCGACAATTTTCTTCCAAGTTTTTGTCATTTTTATTTTCCTCCTTAAAAATAGCTTTTAATATTTTCTGTTAAATTAAGCAGCGTTTGCCGCAATAATTACAAAATCAGCCGATATAATCGGATTAACCCTTAACCGCGCCGACCATAACGCCCGCCGCGAAGTACTTCTGCAGGAACGGATATACGATAAGGATTGGCACCGTACCGATAACGATAACCGCCATTTTCAGCGTATCCTCGGGAATTTCCTGGTTTACGTCGGTGCTGTTCTCAGCCGTCTGCATTACTATGTTTCTGAGTACAAGCTGGAACGGGAACTTTTTTGAGTCCTCAAGGTACAGCAACGCGCCGAAGTAGTTGTTCCAGTGACCGACCGCGTAAAACAAACCAAAGGTAGCAAGACACGGCATTGAGAGCGGCAACGCTATCTTGACGAATATTCCTATGTCGCTGCAGCCGTCTATGGACGCCGCTTCCTCAAGCTCGCGCGGAAGCTCCATAAAGAAGTTTCTTACAATAAGCATGTTGTACGCGCTGATTGCGCCGGGCAGAATAAGCGCGGCGTATGTATCGTACAAGCCCAGACCCTTAACAATCAGGAACAGGGGAATCATACCGCCGCCGAATACCATGGTGAACAGTACCATGTTAAGGAGCGGCTTTTTACCGATAAGACTTGACCTCGAAAGACCGTACGCCATCGTTGTCGTAAAGAACAGATTTATAAGAGTACCGATTACCGTTACGCAGACCGATACCCACAACGACTGAAATACTCTGCTTCCCATGTCGTTCATGTCGAATATTCTCGCGTACGCCGCAAGCGTCGGATTATTCGGAATAAGGAATATAGGTCTTGTTTGAATTTCACTCTCGGGAGCGAAGGACGCCGCTATTACATATATAAACGGCACTACCATTACAACGGCGATAAGAGTGAGCAGCGCGTAAATGATAACGTCGCCAATGACGTCGCCGATGCTTCTTCTTTTTATACTAATCATTTAACTCTCTCCTTTCTTTAGAACAGACCTTCCTGACCGGCCTTCTTGGCGAGGCGGTTAGCCGTCTGGATACATATGATACTGATTACGGATTTAAACAGACCAACGGCGGTCGAATAGCCGTAGTTACCCTGTACTCTACCAATCTGATAAACATAGGTATCGAAGGTTTCCGACGTCGATCTGTTAAGGTCATTCTGCATAAGGATAATCTGCTCAAAGCCTGTGTCAAGCACGCTGCCCATACGCAGGATGAACATTGTCACCACCGTGCCGAGAATTGCCGGCAGAGTTATGTAAATAAGCTGCTGGAAACGGTTCGCGCCGTCCACGATAGCCGCCTCGTACTGCTCAACGTCAACGCCCGCGAGAGCCGCGAGGAATATGATTGTGCCCCAACCGGTTTCTTTCCATACATTCTGAATGAGCAATACCCAGTAAATCGCAATCGGACTTCCCAGCGCGTTCAATTTTTTGCCTGTCAGGCTATTTACAAGCTCGTACAGAGCGCCGCCTGTGTAGCCCTCCATTGACGGAGTTTTTACAAGCATGAACGTGATTGACGCAATGACAACCATTGATACGAAGTGAGGTACGTAAACCAGTGTCTGCAGAAATTTTTTGTACCACTGTATTTTGATTTCATTCAGGAGCAGCGCTAAGATTATCGGCAGCGGGAAGAAAAATATAATATTCATACCAGATATAATCAGCGTGTTTCTTAAGAGCTGCAGGAAACTGGAGTCTGTAACGAAGTTTACGAAGTTGTCAAAGCCAATCCAATTCTGCGTAAGTCCCTTACCGAAAAACGGAAGTCCGGCGTAATAGTCCTTGAACGATATCAGGATGCCCCACATCGGTACGATTTTAAAAATAATGAAGTACAAAAATCCGGGCAGCAGAAGCAGATACATCCATCTGTCTCTCTTTATCTGCGCCCATTTTTTCTTTTTCGTCAATGCTTTTTCCTCAGGAGAAAGCACGACCTTTTCAGCTTTAGCCATAGTAGACCCTCCCTAATGTTTACTGTTGCGTTTTTTTAGTCTGCGCGCGGCGGAAATTAATGTTTTATCCGCAAAATTGCACAAAAGCTAAAAATCTATAAATATATTATAGCTTATTTTATGAACTTTTGCAATAGTTTTTGTGTAATATTTGAAAAAAATATTATTTTTTTTTGTGTATTTGTATAAAATCACTATTCACAAGCGTTCCGAACCTTAATATATTTTAATAATATAATTTATATTAACATTCAAACACATCAAAAGTCCATAAAAAAATCCGTGGTTATTTGTTCAATTTAACGATAAAAAAATGACGGAGCGCGATCCGTCATTTTTCTTTGTGGATTTTTACCAAATATTATTCCGAGAGGAATTCATTCAGCCTGATTATCTCAATACCCGCGAGCATTACTATACCGGTGCCGTGCGTGTCGTTGAGGTTCCAGCCCAATTCATATTTGTAGTAATCGGGTATGAATGAAAACTCGCTGCCGCGGCATACGCCGTAGACGTTTCCGCCGAAGTCGACGCTCGTCTTTGAAATACCTTCCCATGCCTTGTAAACGGACTTTACGTATTTTTCCGGATTTCTCAGCCAGCCGAAACGTATACCGCGCGAGAACGCGTATATAAACATGGACGTACACGAGGTTTCGGGGTAGGACTCGCTGTCGTTTAATACCTGATGCCACATACCCTCGCCGTCCTGCAAGGCGAGGTAGCCCTCGCAGAGCGTGTTAAGAAACTCGATAAGCTCCTCTTTCCTTTCGTGTCCCTCCGGCAGCTTTTCAAGCAGCTCCGTCATAGAGAACACAACCCAGCCGTTTCCGCGTCCCCACGGGACGTTTGTCTTTGTGTCGTACTTGAAATCGTAGACATGGGACATTATATTTTCCTCGGGCATGAACAGACGCTTTTTGAAGCCGAAGAACTGGTTTGCCGCGTCGTCTATGTACTTCCTGTCGCCGGTGAACTCATAGTATCTTACAAGGAAAGGCACGCTCATGTACAAGTCGTCCGCCCACATTGTCTGATTGTGGAAACGGTGCATCATCTCCTTGCGGAAGAAGGTACCGTCCTCAAGACGCGCCTGATGATTGTATATGTAATCGCCGACATAATCGGCAACCTTTTTCACGCCGCGCAGTCCGAGATGCTTGTGTACCTCCAGCATCACGGACGCAAAGGAGCCGCAGTCGTCAAGACTGTCTATGCTCGTGAGCAGATTGTGCAGGCTTGTCGCGCCGCCGTACCGCTCCTTATCCCAGAGCGCGTAGTCGAAAGCGTCTATACAGAGCTGTATGTGACGCTTAATGTAGCGCTGAAGATCCTGCGAGCCGATTAAAAGCGCGGTATGCAGAAGTCCGTACAGGGTAACGCCGAGAGGATAGTTCCAGTGTCCGTAGAATTTGCACTCGTTGTACGGTCTTACGAAAGTGTCCGGCGCGTCAATACGCCAGTATGTTTTCGGCTCGCCTACAACGCTGAGCATAGAAGAAGCCTCGTCAAACGGAAATTCATACGACGCGTCAAACGTGCCTATGTACATCCAGATATCCTCCGTGCCGTGCAGCGGCACGGCCTGCCGCAGCTTAGCGCCCGCGCAGGTAAGCGTATATCCCCAGTCGCCGCCGCACATACATTTTACATGTATGTCATAGCTGCCGAACGGCAGCTCCGCGTCAAACTGTTCCTTTCCGCCCTTTGATGAAAAGACTTCCTTCTTATCAATGTAAACGGTTGTTTCGCCCCTTGTGTCGAGCGTGAAGGTGCGGTTCGTATTTTTTACGCCGTCGCAGAACAGCTTCGCGTATCCTACCGCGTATCTGCCCGCAGGCGTACCGTACATGCGCGTAAGCTGTCCCTTGTCAAGCTCCCCGGCTGACCAGTCCTTTATGGGGTAAAGCTTTTTGTCAAAGTCGCTTTCACTCATTCCTATCTCAAATTCAGGCTCGTATGTATCGGGTACAAGCTCCGTGAACACAAAGCCCTCCTGACCGTCGCGCTCCTTCGTGGGCATCAGCGTGTACATATCCCATTTGCCGATCCACGTGCCGAAGTGACCGCCGAAGCCCGCCTTTGTTTTCCGGAAACGCAGTCTTATATCATTCCAGCCCTTTTTCACGTCTACAAATACGCGCGTCGCGGTTTCGCTGTATCTCTCCTTGAAAATATCGGACTTGTAAACAACCTCGCCGTTTACATACATAACCATCGGACCGAAGCAGTTTATGTCCCAGCCAAACGAGGACTCGCTTTCCGAATAGTATTTTGTAAACGCCCATACGCAGTCCTTGTCCCTCGCGTCGGGGTAGATTTTGTTGAAATCAACCAGATACCGGTAGTCGGTTGTACGCACAATGCCGTTGTTTGTGTAGGCGCGGTAGAAAAGCTTATGCGGCAGATTTTGTCCCATATAACGGTACGCCAGCGACGAGATTATCGCCTTTGGGTCGGTACCCTCAAACGCGTTGACGCTGAGGCTGTCATCAAAATAATATCCCATGTTTTTCTCTCCTTGTCGGTTTTTTCGTTAACTTAATTATAAAGCATGCAAGCGGAATTGTCAATGTGGCAAACCCCGTTTGCTTACCTTTTTATTTTGAATACGGTTACCGAGCGCGGCGGGAAAGTATATTCCATGCCGCCGCTCATACGCGTTTCACACTCGCGCGGACTAATTTTTTTCGGCTCGTCAAAGCTGTTTTCCGCGTCCGGCTCATACCCCGACAGCGTGTAAATACGCGTCTTTGAGTCGCTTACGCCGTCTACGCAAAGCCGCGCGCGCGTTTCGCTGTCCTGAATATTCACCGCCTTGACGTAGATGTAATTTTCATCCCTGCCGGCGGTACAGTAAATTTCCTCCATGACGGGCTGACGGTCAACGGCGGTATTCATAAGCGTTCCGTCAATATATGTTTTTATACCGCGTCCGTCCACTTCAAGACACAGCCTGTATTCTCTGCCGCCGGACAGCGAAAAAACGTTGTGGTCAAGACATGAGCCGCGCCCGTTTACCCGCGCGTTTATCTCGCTGTCCTGATTTGTCCGGCCGCCTATAAACCAGCGTATAAAATTATTGCCGTCGGTTTTGCCAAAATCAAGATAAAAGCCCTTGTCGCCGGAAACGCGCTTTGCGGTAAGCTCGATTTTGTAACCTGAGCCGGCCGTAACGCCTATGGAGCGTCTGCCGCCCTCCCGGCAGAAAAACGGGTCGGCGTCAGTAACCGTACCGCTTTCAAGGTCGGTTATTTTTATATCGTAAAATTCCGCGCCACATTCGTCCGCCGCAAGCTCGATACCGCCGGAAATACGGTCGGAGCCGAGAGCGACTCTGTTCTCAAAGCCCTCGGTCTTTATTTCAAGAAGCTCGTTTCCGGTATTGTTCATAAAAAGCTTTTGCACATAATAGTTCGCGCTGCCGTAGGCGCGGTGATTGTCAAACCAAATCATATCAGGCTGCCAGTTGACATAATCCGCGTTCGCAAGTAATGGCGCGTAACACACCAGCCCGACTGCGCGCGCGTTATTTTCAAGGCATGTCATGTACGCCGCCTCAACGAGCGCGTTGTAATATGTATTGCCCCAGCTCGCGTACTCTCCGAGAAAGACCTTAGGGCCGTCCGGACTGTATCCGTTATAGCGGTCGCAGTTGGCTATCATCCATTCGGGAGAGGTGTAGTAATGCTCGTCCACAAAGTCCGACCCGTTTTTAAGCGCGTTTCTCCAGCCGCGTTCAAACTCGCCTCCGGACGGAAACGGTCCGGCGGAATTTATGATTTTAATGTCGGGGTACTTTTCCCTTAAGGCCTTGTGGAATAAATCGTACCTGTCCCAAAAGCCCTGACCGACCTCTTCATTGCCGACGGCGATATATTCAAGGCCGAACGGCTCGCGGCGCCCCATTTGCGCCCGTACGGCTCCCCATTTACTGTCGGGAGCGCCGTTGGCAAACTCGATAAGGTCGAGCGCGTCGTCTATCCATTCCCGCATTTCATCAAGCGGAGCCGCCTGCTCCGTGTGCGGGTTATAACCCGCCGGAAGTACCGGCAGGGGCTTTGCGCCTATGTCCTCGCAGAACTGAAAGTACTCAAAATACCCCAGCCCCAGGGACTGATTGTACTGCCAGCTGTTGCGGCGCGACGGTCTTTTGTGAACCTCGCCGAGCGTGTTTTTCCAACGGTACATTGAATTTCTGTCGTCGGAATTAAGCGTGCCGTCATGTATAAGACAGCCTCCGGGAAAGCGCATGAATTTAGGCTTTAAATCCGCCAGAAGCTCCGCTATGTCAGTCCTCATGCCGTTTTCACGGTTTTTGTACACCTCCCTCGGAAACAGCGACACGTACGCGAAACACACCTTACATTTGTTGTCGGCCGTCAGCGCGAGCGACGCGGAAAAATCATCCGTATGCGAGGTCAGCTCAAGACCGTATCGCGTCCATTCGGGGGAATTCACATATATTTCACCGCTCATTCGCGGCTCTCCGTACGCGCTGTCCGCCGACACCTTTATTTTACACGGCTTGTCCGCGCGCGCGTAGCATGTAAACGCGTACCGCGCGTCCTTTCTGAGAGGAATACCGCTGTTGTATCCGAGGTTCTTTATACCCGCGCGCGTACCCGTACATTCCACCGCAAGCGTCAGGTAATTCGGACTGCTTTCCGACATCGGATTTTTATTTGACGCCGAAACGGAAACCTTCGCGCCGCCCTCCTCGATTTTTTTCCAGGCGGTAAGCGCATGATACGACCAATTGTCAGCCGGTGAAAAATCAAAGGCGCGGTTGCGTACAAGCTCGCCGTACAGACCGCCGTCGGCGGCGTGGTTAATGTCCTCGAAAAATATTCCGTAAAAATCGTCCATACGCGCGGACGTATCGGATGTTACGGTGATTTTGTTCATATATAATCTCCATTCCGCCG
>CAZWMB010000052.1:0-9364 GCA_964634635.1 uncultured Lachnospiraceae bacterium | reverse complement strand
CGTATAATAAAATGGCGCATGCCGCAAATCCGTATGGCGACGGCGAGGCGTCGAGGAGAACAGCCGAGGCTATTTTGTATGCGTTCGGACTGAGGGATAAGCGTCCCGAAAATTTCAGAGTAAAATAAAACGCGGGGAGGGCTGACGTATGATATTGCGTGAAAAGATAAACGCGCTTTTACAGACAAAGCGTTTTGCTCAGGTCAAGAAAATAGTCAGCGGAGAGAACCCGGCGGACATTGCGGTATTGATTGAAGAAATATTTGGCGAGGATTTTGAGGAGCGCAAGGACTTTTTGATTTTATTCCGTCTGCTCCCGAAGGATCTGGCTGCCGAAACCTTTGCGTTTATGAACACCGATATGCAGAAGTTTCTTATTGAGGCGTTTTCCGATAAGGAGCTGCGTGAAATGCTTTCGCAGTCTTTTATAGACGACACGGTTGATATTATTGAGGAAATGCCCGCCAACGTGGTGTCAAGAATTCTGAAAAATTCCAGCACGGGCGCGCGTAAGGCGATAAACGAGATACTGCGTTACCCGCGCGACAGCGCCGGCTCAATCATGACTATTGAGTACGTCAGTCTGCACAAGGATATGACGGTGTCTGAGGCGTTTGAGAAAATCCGGCGGGTAGGAGTGAATAAGGAAACTATTTACACCTGCTACGTGACGGAAAACCGTCGCCTTATTGGCGTTGTAACGGTCAAGGACCTGTTCATGGCGGAGGAGGACAAAAAAATTTCCGCCATCATGAAAACAAATATCATCAGTGTTGACACGCATGAGGACAAGGAAATTGTCGGACAGATGTTCGGCAAGTACGATTTGCTTGCGCTGCCTGTGGTGGACAAGGAAAACAGACTTGTCGGAATCGTAACCTTTGATGACGCGATGGACGTTATTCAGGAAGAGAATACGGAGGACTTCTCTAAAATGGCGGCGGTGGCGCCTAATGAGGACTCGTATTTCAGGACGGGAATTTTCACGCATGTACGGCATAGAGTTGTGTGGCTTTTGATACTCATGATTTCCGCGACCGTAACGCAGATTATAATAACCAAATACGAGGCGGCCCTTGAGTCGATACCGATTCTCGTGTCGTTCATGCCTATGATAATGGATACCGGCGGTAACTGCGGCTCGCAAAGCTCTACGCTTATCATACGCGGTATCGCGCTTGGAGAAATACGCTTTTCAGACTTTTTCCTCGTGGTATTCAAGGAGTTTCGCGTATCGATTATAGTCAGCGCGGCGCTTGCGCTGGTAAACGGTGTGCGCATATACATCATGTACGGACAAAATCTTACGCTTGCCGCGGCTGTCTCGTTGTCGATTATCGCGACGGTAATAATGTCAAAGCTTATAGGCGCTATGCTGCCGATGCTCGCGAAAAAAATACGCCTTGACCCCGCGATTATGGCGACGCCGCTTATCACTACAATCGTCGACTGCTGTTCGATATTTATTTATTTCAATATAGCTGTCGCGGTGTTTGGAATATAGGTTTAAAGGAGATAGTAAAATGAATATAAGACGCGCGGAAACGAGAGATATGGAAAAAATAAACGACCTGCTCCTGCAGGTTCTGACGGTGCATTACAAGGGACGTCCGGATTTGTTCAAGCCGGGCTGCAGAAAGTACAACAACGCTCAGCTGTCGGAGATAATATATGACGATAACCGTCCGGTATTCGTGTACGAGGAGGACGGAGAGGTTCTGGGTTACGCTTTCTGTCGAATACGGGAAGTAAAGGATAATAACATTTTTGCCGATATGAAAACACTGTATATAGATGATTTGTGCGTTGACGAAGGCTCGCGCGGCAAGCATATAGGCAGCAGCATTTACGGGTACGTCAAAAATTATGCGCGTGAAATCGGATGCTACAGCTTGACGCTGAATGTCTGGGAATGTAATAAGAGCGCGTACCGCTTTTATGAAAGCATGGGACTTACGCCCCGGAGTACCACAATGGAAACGGTATTATAATCAATCGTTTCAAAATAAAAATTGATAAATATAAAAATTGATAAAATTGATAAATTTGATAAATTTTTGTGGATTATATTGCAAATTTATCCTTCCTGTGGTAAAATAACTGTATAAAACTTAAAAATACAAGGAGGAATAAATATGTTAAAGGAAGATGTTATAAAGCAGCTTACAGACTGCGGTCTTGTCGCGGTTGTAAGAGCAAGCAACGCCGAGGAGGCAATCAAAATCTCGGATGCTTGTCTTGCGGGCGGCTGTACGGGTATCGAGCTTACTTTCACCGTTCCGGGCGCCGACAAGGTTATTGCGGCTCTTGCGGAGAAGTACTCCAACGGCGAGATGATGCTTGGCGCGGGTACGGCGCTTGACCCCGAAACAGCGAGAATGGCAATCCTTGCGGGCGCGAATTTTGTTGTAAGTCCGGCGTTTAATCCCGAAACGGCTAAGCTCTGTAATCGTTACAGGGTTCCGTATATGCCCGGCTGCGCTACGATTACCGAGGTAATTACCGCTATGGAGGCAGGCGCGGATATTATTAAGATATTCCCGGCTGACCTGTACGGTCCGAAGATTATTAAGGATATAAAGGGTCCCCTCCCGCAGGCTCAGATGATGCCGACAGGAGGCGTTGATAAGGACAATGTCGGCGAGTGGATTAAGGCGGGCGTTGTAGCCGTGGGCGCCGGCTCGTCGCTCACCAAGGGCGCAAAGACCGGCGATTACGCGGCTGTTACATCTACGGCGAAGGAGTTTATCGCGAATATAAAGGCGGCGCGCGCCGAGCTTAAAAAGTAATCACAGAGCGAAATTATAATGATGAAAAGGAGTACATAAAATATGGCAAAGGTTGTTACAATGGGTGAGATAATGCTAAGACTTTCCACCCCCGGAAATCAGAAGTATATTCAGGCTACGCAGTTTGACATCAATTACGGCGGCGGCGAGGCGAACGTAGCCGTTTCTCTCGCTAATTACGGTCACGACGCGGAATTCGTTTCAAAGGTTCCCGCAAACCCGATAGGCTCATGCGCTGTCGCAGCGCTGCGCAAGTACGGCGTTGAAACCAAGCATATCGCTAAGGGCGGCGACAGACTGGGTATTTACTTCCTTGAAACCGGCGCGTCAATGAGAGCGTCAAACGTCACATACGACAGAGCCAATTCATCAATCGCGACGGCTTCCGCGGCGGATTTTGATTTTGACGAGATATTTGACGGTGCGGACTGGTTCCACTTTACAGGTATAACTCCGGCGGTGTCGGACGCTGCGGCAGAGCTTACGGAGCTTGCGTGCAAGGCGGCGAAAGCGCACGGCGTAACAGTTTCCTGTGACCTCAACTTCAGAAAAAAGCTGTGGTCAAGTGAAAAGGCGCAGAAGGTTATGTCAAATCTTATGCGATACGTTGACGTATGTATCGGCAACGAGGAGGACGCTGATAAGGTTCTCGGTTTCAAGCCGGAAAATACCGACGTAACGAGCGGCGAGCTTAATCTCGCGGGATATGAAAGTATATTCAAGCAGATGGTTGCCAAGTTCGGTTTTAAATATGTAATCTCGTCGCTGAGAGTATCTAAGTCGGCGTCGGATAACGGTTGGTCGGCATGCATTTATTCCGCGGCTGACGATGAGTTTTACCATTCAAAGGAATACCGAGTACATCCTATTGTCGACCGTGTAGGCGGCGGAGACAGCTTTGCCGGCGGTACAATTTGCGGATTTGTCGACGGTAAGAATTTCAAGGACGCTCTTGAATTCGGAGTCGCGGCGTCGGCGCTTAAGCATACAATCCCCGGCGACTTTAACCTCGTTACAAGAGAAGAGGTTGAAGCCCTCGCGGGCGGCGACGGAAGCGGACGCGTACAGAGATAGATAAATAATATGACAGTAAAAAAGATTTAAAGTTAATTTACGGCTTTAAATCTTTTTTATTTAAACTTTTATTGATGACCGCCTGTTATTGGCGGTATTCATTCGCGGCGGAAAGCCTTTGTACCAGCTC
Organism: uncultured Lachnospiraceae bacterium; assembly: GCA_964634635.1. Lineage (GTDB taxonomy): Bacteria > Bacillota > Clostridia > UBA1381 > UBA1381 > Hominilimicola. Next base: position 5,371 of record CAZWMB010000052.1, on the reverse strand, counting down.
GACAATTTTAAAGCGGATGACGACGTCTTTTCCGCCGCTGATTATATCATAGGTATCGCTGTCGAGATTTTTTTTCAAAAGCTCGGATCCCTCTTCGCTCAGCTCTCCGTTTACCGTTTCGGTAAAACACAGCGGAGGATACATCACGCACCACCAGTTGTGGCCGCCGCCGCTGCCTAAAACAACGCGCACGCCGAAGTATTCGCCCGCCGGCAGCGTTATTGACTTGTAGCTTTTACGCGGAAAGCTGAATTTACCGTACTCCGCCTGCGCGTCATAATCAAACCCGTTTTCGGCAAGGGTATTTTTTGCTATGCTTTCTATATTATTTATATTTTTCGCTACATCGGCGCGCGAAGCTCCTTCCGACATTTCCTGCCCGACCTCCGCAAGTATTGAGTCGCGCACTTTCAGCTTAATCCGCTGGTCCTCGCCGCTGTCGCTGTTGGCGATAATATGCAGGCGTATCAGATTATTCTGCAAATCGGTATGTACCTTGTCAGAGTACGCTGTAACAGCCATTGAAATACACAATGCGGCGGCAAACGCCGCGATTATTTTATTCATATTCATATACTCCTTTTCGATTGTTTATTTGAATTATTAACATTTATTTGATTTCAATACATATTTCAGTCAAAAATATGGCAATACTAAGGTAAAATGACAAGGAGGATTACTTATGGAAAGTATCGCAAAAAAAGTATTGTCCTGCGTACTTGTGCTGACCGTAGCCGCGGCGGCGTTAATTTTCTGCCTGCCCGAAAACGGGGCGAAGGCGGTAAATGCTTCAGAAAGCGACAAGCAGCTTTTGGCGAGAGCGGTTAACGGCGAGGCGCGGGGCGAGCCGTACGAGGGACAGGTCGCCGTTGCGGCGGTAATTTTAAACCGCGTCAAACACTCGTCGTTTCCAAATACTATTTCTGGAGTTATATATCAGCCCGGAGCCTTTACCGCAGTGAGCGACGGACAGATAAACGTACCTATTGACGAAAATTCAACCGTATATAAGGCGTGTACCGACGCGTTAAACGGCTGGGATCCAAGCGGAGGGGCAATTTATTATTTCAATCCGAATACGGCTACAAACTCGTGGATTTGGTCGCGTCCTCTCATAAAACAGATAGGTAAGCATAGATTTTGCAGTTAGAAAGGATGTTGAAAAATGGAAAGAAGCAAAAAGATAAATATATGGCTCTATGCGGTTCTTGCCGCCGGACTGATAGCGGCGATAATATGGGGATGCGTGGTGTCAAGAAGCGCGAGCGCGCTGGAAACGGCGAATGAAAATCAGTACAACAGGGCATTCCATGAGCTTGTAGGATACGTTGACGATATTGACACGCTTTTGAGCAAAGCGCAGCTTACAAAGAGTCCCGCGCAAATGGCGAAGCTGTCAAGCGATATATTCCGTCAGGCCGCGGAGGCAAAATCATGTCTGGGGCAACTGCCTACCAGCGAGGTACAGCTGGATAACACGTCTAAATTTCTGTCGCAGGTCGGAGATTACACCTACGTGTTGTCGCAGTCAATGATAAACGGAGAGGAGATTTCTCAGGAGGAGTATGACAATCTTGCATCAATGAATGAGTACGCGTCAAATCTTAAGAGCAAGCTGTCGGATATTGATACGCAGATTTATAACGGCGATATACGTATCTCAGATGTAAACAGACGAAAGCGCGGAAATGTAGCGGACGCGGCGGGAGGAGATATTCTCGCCGACCTGGAAAACGTTGAAAAGTCATTCGAGGAGTATCCGTCGCTGATATACGACGGACCGTTCTCGGAGCATATTGAGAACCAGAAACCGGTGATGATTGAGAACGAAAAGGAAATTTCACAGGAGGAGGCGCTTTCAATAGCGGAAAAATTCCTTGGCGATAAGGGGAGCGGACTTACATTTGAGGGTCTTTCGGAAAATACGGCGATACAGTCGTACAGCTTTACAGGAGAAAACGGCGACGAGCAAATTTCAATCAGTATAACCAAAAAGGGCGGACAGATTTTGTATTACCTTAACAGCCGAGACGCCGGCGAGGCAAGTCTGGACATTGACACCGCTATACAGAGAGCGGCGCAGTTCCTGCAGAAAAACGGCTTTTACAGTATGGCGAACAGCTATTATGAAAAGTCCGGAAGTATTGCGACGATTAACTTTTCCTACATGCAGGACAATATAAATTGTTACAGCGACCTTATCAAGGTACGCGTCGCGCTGGATACGGGAGACATTGTGGGAATGGAAACAAAGGGGTACCTTATGAACCATCGCGAACGCGGTAATACAGAGGCAAAGCTGACTGCCGAGGAGGCTAAAAGCCGCATTTCCACCGGGCTGGACGTGTCCTCGACAGGATTGGTAATTATCCCTAAGGATAGTATGCGCGAGGTTCTGTGTTACGAGTTTAAAGGCGCGTTTAACGGTAAGAACTTTATAGTGTATGTAAACGCTGAGAATGGACGCGAGGAGGAGATATTCCTGCTTGTTGAATCCGAAGAGGGAATTTTGACAATATAAAAAGCCGTTTCAACTGCTCCGCGATTTTTGTAATAAGCAAAATTGCGCCGCGGGCAATTTCCCATAAGATAATAAACAATAAAAACACCTTCTGTGATTTGACGCGGAAGGTGTTTTTAAATCTCTTTATTTCTTATTCAAACCGATAAAAATATTATTCAGCCAGAGGTCTCATATTTTCTAAGCTATCCCATACAAATGTTCTATGCTCGTCGCCATCGCCGCCGTCATATAAAAACTCCAAGGGCTCGCTGTCAAAGGCTTGAGTTATAGATTTCAGGCTATACAATGCTCCGTCCTTGTAAGTCGCTATAATGACCGTCGCCGTTTGCCGTCCGTCCGTGTTATTCCGTACAATAACACCGCTATTGTCATCCTTTTCGGTTACAGTGAACGATGTCGCGACTTCACGCAGCTCAATCGGCGTTAAAACATATGTCGGTGCGGGCGTAGGAGTCGGTGTTGGCGTAGGAGTTGGAGTAGGCGTAGAAGTCGGTGTTGGCGTAGGTGTTGGAGTAGGCGTAGGAGTAGGCGTAGGCGTAGGAGTAGGCGTAGGCGTAGGAGTAGGCGTAGGAGTCGGTGTTGGCGTAGGAGTTGGCGTAGGCGTGGGAGTAGGCGTAGGTGTTGGCGTAGGTGTTGGCGTAGGAGTCGGTGTTGGCGTAGGTGTTGGCGTAGGCGTAGGTGTTGGCGTAGGTGTAGGTGTTGGCGTAGGAGTTGGTGTTGGCGTAGGCGTAGGTGTTGGCGTAGGTGTCGGTGTTGGCGTAGGAGTTGGCGTAGGCGTAGGAGTCGGTGTTGGAGTAGGCGTAGGCGTGGGAGTAGGTGAAATTACTGTCACAGTAAAGGTATCGCTTATACCGTTACTGTAAGTGGCTGTAATATCTGAAACGCCCGCGGCAATAGCCGTAATCAGTCCGTCGTCGACCGTCGCCACCGTTTTTTTACTTGAACTCCACTGCACCGTATCAGTAGTATCCTCCGGAACAACCTCCGCCGACAGCATTATTTCATCTCCTACATTCAACACGTTTTCTTCAGCGCTCAGCCCGACGCTTTGAGCATGCACCGCCAGCGCCTCGTATATATTAAGCCGTCCCCCGCTTACCACCATTCCTGTGAGAGAATCAAGCTTGTCAGCGCTTGACATAAGCTTTTCTTTAAGCTCCTCCGCTGTCATATCCGGATATTTGGCCTTAAGCAGAGCGGCCGCGCTCGAAACATACGGACATGACATTGACGTGCCGCTCATATACTGGTACATATTATTACCGGAATAGCTTGTGCTTAAGATGCTTGTTCCGGGAGCGGCTATATCAACGCTTGTCGCTCCGTAATGAGAAAAGCTCGACAAATCGTCGTTTGAATCCGTGGATGCGACCGCGAGTATATTTGAGAACTCATACGACGCCGGATATATAGGTGAAATATCATTATCAGGCTGCGGGTCTGTATCATCGCTTGAAACGTTTCCGGCCGACGCCACAAATAACGCTGAAGAGCAGCTAGCTACTACCTCCTTTACAGCATCTGTCAAGGTTCCGCCATAGCTGTTGTTAATAATATCAAAGCCCATTGCATCCGCGTAATTAATCGCTTTAATGATTGCGCTCATTTTAGTGCCGCCGGCGCTGTTAAAGACCTTCAGGGGAACAATCCGCACATTTCCGGCGATAGAGGCTACACCCAAGGCGTTGTCTGTCGCCGCGCCGACTATTCCGGCTACGTGCGTGCCGTGACAGTATTTATCCGTTACATTGTTATTGTTGTTATAAAAATTCCAGCCGTGTACGTCGTCGATATAACCGTTTCCGTCATCGTCAATTCCGTTGCTTGGTATTTCTCCCGGATTTGTCCATATATTGTCCTTAAGATCCTCGTGAGTTGTAAGTACGCCAGAGTCGATTATCGCGACAGTGACAGCGCTCGCGTCAATATCCATATCCCACGCTTTGGGCGCGCTGACCAGCTCAAGACCGTACTGATCGGAATATCCGGGGTCATTGGGTACGGAGTCCAGGTAGTAGATATAATTCGGTTCCGCATACTTAACGGAAGGGAGATCGTTTAATTTATCAATAAGTTCCAGAACATTTTCACGTCCCGGCTCCTCGAGAGTAAGCATTAAAATTTCAGGGTTGTCCGATGTGGAAAACAGGGATATACCGTTATCCGACAAAGCCGGGGTCAGATTTTCAATCTCCGAAATTCCCATTTCATCAAAAACAGAGACTGCTGAAAACAGACCCACCGAACTTTGACTGCCCTTCATTGAAACAATAACGGCGCTTTCGTCAAATTCTGCGCTTTCATCAATCTCCGCGTATGTAACGGGGTAATACCCGCCGTATGTAAATATAATAAGTGCGGCCAATAGTAAAGAAATAAATTTTTTCATAAATAAGCCACCCTTCTTATATGATATTTCATGCAGCTAATCTATTTATAGTATACCGCTTTATTTCTCATTTGTCAATTTTTCATTTCATAAAAATGCAAAAAAATACATATATATGTTTTACAGAAAGGTCGGTGGAAAAATGAAGGATTATATTGAGAAACGTGCAATAGAGCTTGCACAGTACATAATAGAAAGCAACGCCACAGTGCGCGGAGCGGCTAAAGTTTTTAATATAAGTAAATCTACCGTGCATAAGGATGTGCACGAACGTCTAAAGCGGATCAATCCCACGCTTTACAGAGAGGCGCAGGCTGTGCTGGAGCATAACAAGGCGGAGCGTCATATACGCGGAGGCATGGCTACACGGGAAAAGTATTTACAGGAAAAGGGCAGATAAAAAGGGGCTGTCTCACTTTGATATAATCCCCTTAGAGTAGACACATGAAATAACAAAA
>CAZWMB010000051.1:0-10723 GCA_964634635.1 uncultured Lachnospiraceae bacterium | reverse complement strand
GTTTAACTTGGAAATGACAAAACATTTGGCGGAGCTTTCAAAAATTGAGTTTACCGCCGACGAGCTTGACAGAATGACTGAGGATATGACTAATATTATACAGCTTATGGACAAGGTCTGTGATTTTGACTCTTCCGAAAGGCCGTACGCGCTTGACGCGGTAAATTACTGTGATTTGCGCGCCGACGAGCACAGAAATTCCTACCCCGCCGAGCAGATTGTTAAAAACTCAAAAAACGTTAAAAATAACAGCTTTGTCGTCCCAAAAGTAGTATAAGGAGAGGTGTCGCAATGAGTTTACGGGAACTGAGGAGCGCGCTTGACAAAAAGGAAATAGGCGCGGTTGAACTTACAAAAAGCTATCTTGATAAAATAGAAAAGAATGACGCGAAAATAAACAGCTATATCACCGTCTGCGCGGACAGAGCAATCGAAAACGCAGAAAAAGCGCAGGAGCTGATTGACGCCGGCAAGCCGGGCGCTTTTACCGGACTTCCGCTGTCCGTTAAGGACAATATCTGCACAAACGGTATCAGAACCACATGCGCGTCACACATGCTGGAGGATTTCATTCCTCCGTACGACGCGACGGTTATTGAAAAGCTCAAAACGGACAGCTTTGTTATGCTTGGCAAGACCAATATGGATGAATTCGCCATGGGCGGATCATCGCAGACTTCGTATTTCGGCGGCGTAAAAAATCCGTATGACGTCTCGCGCGTAACAGGCGGCTCGTCCGGCGGCGCTGCGGCAAGCGTCGCGGCGTCCTTTTGCGCCGCGGCTCTCGGTTCGGACACGGGCGGCTCAATTCGCCAGCCCGCCTCCTTCTGCGGAGTGACCGGACTTAAGCCCACATACGGCGCGGTTTCACGCTGGGGTCTTATAGCGTTCGCCTCGTCGCTTGACCAGATTGGCGTTATCGCAAGGTCCGCCGAAGATACCGGATATTTGCTCAACGGTATATACGGCTTTGATGAGAACGACGCCACGTCAAGCAAGCTCAGTAAGGGAGGTTATACGGAGCTTATCGGCAGCGACGTGAGCAAGATAAAAATAGGCGTGCCAAAGGAATTTTTCGGCGGCGGTTTAAACGGCGAGGTAAGGTCGGCGGTTCTTGACGCCGTGAAGTATTACAAAAAGCTCGGCTGTGAAATTATCGACGTGTCGCTTCCATCCCTCGAATATGCCGTTTCGGCATACTATCTCATCTCATCGGCGGAGGCGGCGAGTAATCTGTCGCGTTTCGACGGTATAAAGTACGGTCTGCGCTCCGGCTTGGGCGAAGACTTTAGCGACCTTATCAAAAACTCGCGCCGCGAGGGCTTCGGCGACGAGGTAAAGCGTCGTATAATGCTCGGTAACTACGCTCTCTGTTCGGGCTACTACGACGCGTATTACAAGAACGCGACGCGTATACGCACGCGTCTTAAGCGGGAGTACGCGTCCATTTTTGAAAAGTGCGACGTTATGCTGACTCCGACAGCTCCGACTACCGCGTACAAAATCGGCGAGCAGGAAAACGACCCTGTGAAAATGTATTTGGCGGATATTTACACGGTTACGGTAAATATCGCGGGACTGCCTGCCATTTCAACCGTCTGCGGCTACGATGGTAACGGTATGCCGATTGGTATGAGTCTTATCGGACGCGCATTTGACGAAAAGACTATTATAGCGGTATGCGACCGCTTTGAAAAGGATTTTGACAGAAAGGAGGCGGTATTATGAGGTATCAGCCGGTTATCGGTCTTGAAATTCACTGCGAATTGCTCACCGACTCCAAGGTATTCTGTACATGCCAAAATGAGTTCGGCGGCAGCGAAAACACCCGCGTATGTCCGCGCTGCTCCGGAATGCCCGGTACTCTTCCCCTGATAAACCGCAACGCTGTGCGTCTTGCCGCGAAAGCCGGCTTTGCCGCCGACGGTACTGTAAATAATTACAGCGCCTTTGACAGAAAGAATTACTTTTACCCCGACCTTCCTAAGGCATACCAGATTACTCAGTTTGAGTATCCTATAATCACCGGCGGTTATATTGAAGTTGTAGGCGGCAAAAGGATGCGTATTCATCACATTCATATAGAGGAGGACGCCGGAAAGCTCGTACACGATGACTACGAGGGTATTTCCATGGCGGATTACAATCGCTGCGGCGTGCCGCTTATAGAGATTGTCACCGAGCCTGACTTCCGCAGTGTTGAGGAGGTTCAGGATTTCGTTGAAAAAATGGTTCTCAGGCTAAAGTACGCCGGCGTGTGCGACGCCCGTATGGAGCAAGGCTCCATGCGCGTCGATGTTAATATTTCAATTATGCCGGAAGGCTCGGACGTATTCGGCACAAGGGCGGAAATTAAAAATCTTAACTCCGTAAAGGCAATCGGACGCGCGATTGAGTATGAAATAAGCCGTCAGGCGGAAATTCTCGATAACGGCGGTACTGTTTTGCAGGAGACGCGCCGTTTTAACGACAACCATGGCGATACAAAGGCTCTCCGCTCTAAAGAGGAGGCTCACGATTACCGTTACTTTCCCGAGCCGGACATACCGCCGGTATGGCTTTCGGACGAGGAAATAGCGGAAATCAAGGCGTCCATGCCTGAAATGCCGCAGGCGCGTTTTGAGCGCTACACAAAGAAATACGGTTTACCTGAGGACGACGCCAAGCTTATCATATTAAACAAGGATTTCTCGGACTTCTATGACGAAACGGTAAAAATAAATCCTGATTACAAGCAGGTATCGAATCTTATGCTCGGCGAGCTGAACCGTAACCTGAACGACAGCGGTCTGTCCGTACCCGAGCTTAAATTCTCCCCCGACGCTTTGGCTAAGCTCGTTAAAATGTCGTCGGACGGTATTGTTTCAAAAAACGCCGCAAAGGATATTCTTACAATTATGTTTAATAACGGCGGCGAGCCTGAGGCTGTCGCAAAGGAAAACGGCTTTATTATGGATAACGACTCATCGGGGCTTGAGGCTATTGTAAACCGGGTCATAGCGGAAAACGCCGACAGCGTAGAAAGCTACAAAAACGGCAATCGGAAGGTATTCGGTTTCCTTATGGGGCAGGTTGTGCGTATTGCGGGCAAGGGCGCAAATCCCAAGCTCGCCAAGGATTTATTGACGGAAAAATTGAAATAAAGGAGTTTTAATTATGCGAAAAATAGACGGTTCACAGCTTATCGAGGAGCTTACGCTGGAGCGGCTTGAGGGGTCCGTCGGAGGTAACGCGACCTTGTGCGCCTGTGTGCACAAGGTCAGAAACATGGGTGGTTTTACATTTGTAATTCTGCGTACCGGCAGATATATTTTGCAGTCAACCTATACTCCCGGCACGTGCCGCGGTGATTTTGACAGCCTGACAGAGGGCGCGTACGTGCGCGTTACGGGCGGCGTAAAAAAAGAGGAACGCGCCAATTACGGTTTCGAGATTACGCTTTCCTCAATTGAAATTCTGTCAAGTCCGTCGGAAGAATATCCGCTGCATGTTTCAAGCAAAAAGCTCGGCTGCTCAATCGAAACGAATATGGCTCACCGTTCTGTCGCGCTGCGTCATCCGGAGCAGAGAGCGGTATTCAAAATATCGGAAGGCGTTGTTTCGGCTTTTCGCGGCTTTATGCTCAAAAACGGCTTTACTGAAATTCATACTCCGAAAATAGTCGCGGCGGGCGCAGAGGGAGGCGCAAACATATTCAAGCTCAAATACTTTGACAAGGACGCGTACCTCGCGCAAAGTCCGCAGTTTTACAAACAAACCTGCGTCGCCTTCTTTGACAGAGTCTTTGAGATAGCGCCCGTGTACAGAGCCGAAAAACATAATTCCACCCGTCACCTGAACGAGTATATCGGTCTGGACTTTGAAATGGCGTTTATAAACGACATGCACGACGTTATGGCAATGGAAACGGCGATGCTAAAGCATCTTGTCGGCTATCTTGACGAAAATTACCGATGTGAGCTTGATATGCTCGGCGCCGCTCTGCCTGTTATAAGAGATATACCGTCTGCGACCTTCTTTGAGGCTTTAGACATTCTTGGAAAGTCGCGTAATCAGTTCGACCTTGACCCGACCGACGAGGTAAGGCTGTGCGAATACGCCAAAGAAAATTTTGACAGCGAGTTTATATTCGTCGAGAAATTCCCGGGGCTTAAACGTCCGTTTTACGCTATGGACTCCCCCGATGACCCTAAGCTGGCCGAAAGCTTTGATTTGCTGTTCAGAGGACTTGAAATAACAACAGGCGGTCAGAGAATTCACGATTACGGCGAGCAGCTTGAAAAGCTCAAACGCTATCATATTGAACCGAAGGATTTGGGCGCGTACACGGATATACACAAGTACGGTATGCCTCCCCACGGCGGTCTGGGTATCGGTCTGGAGCGGCTTGTCATGAAGCTGCTCGGACTTTCTAATATACGCGAGGCAAGCCTGTTTCCGAGAGATATTCACCACCTCGACCCATAATTTCAGCGAATACCTCTTTACGCTTGCAGGACAGTATATAAAAACGCATACCGGCAGAATAAAATTTATGGTATGCGTTTCATTTATTTTTAATTCATCTGTCAGCCACAGCGATTCTCTGTTTCGCGTAAATTACGCCGCGCGGGCATTTTCTCGCGCATGCGCCGCAGTTTTTGCATTTGTCATAGTCAATGACCGCGTGATTGTCAACTACGTGTATCGCGTCAAATTTACATTCCTTTTCGCACAGCTTACAGCCGATACATCCCTTTTTGCAGTATTGATTGACATACTTGCCGGTTTCGGGGTTGGAACAAAGTACCCAGTGACGCGCGTCCTTAGGCACAAGCTTAATTAGCTTTTTCGGACACGATTTAATACATTTGCCGCACGCCTGACACAAAGTCTCGTCAACAACCGCCACGCCGTTTTTAACGGTTATCGCGCCGAACGGACAGACTTGAGCGCAGCGCCCCAGTCCCAGGCAGCCGCTCTCACATTTTTTCGCGCCGCCCGCAAACTTTGCCGCCGCGGCGCAGTCCCGTATGCCCTTGTACTCAAATTTATACACGACCGAGCCTCTGTCGCCGCCGCACATCACTCGCGCGGAGTACTCCTTCACCTCTCCCGCGTCTACTCCCATGATAGCCGCGACCTGCTCCGCCACCGCCGCCTTCCCTACGGTACAGCCGTTTACGGGCGCCTCGCCCTTTACCACCGCCTCCGCGTAAGCGCCGCATCCGGCGTATCCGCATGAGCCGCAGTTAGCGCCCGGCAGAATCGATAAAATTTTCTCTTCTCTCCCGTCCTTTTTAACGGCGAAAATATGAGCCGCGAAAGCGAGAATAAGTCCGAAAAACAAACCCACTCCGCCTACAACGCATACCGCCGCTATAATATTTGTTATATTCATACCGTCAACCCCCTATCGAAAAGCCCGAAAAGCCCATAAAGGCTATCGCCATAAGCCCCGCCGTCAGCAGCGCAATCGGAAAACCCCTGAAGCTCTCAGGTACGGCGTCCTCGTCAATGAACTCGCGTATTCCCGCCATCAGCACAATCGCGAGCGTAAAGCCCAGCGCGGCGAAGACGCCGTATAAAAGCGAAAAGATAAAGCTGTCGGGATAATTTTGTACATTTAAAAGCGTCACTCCCAGTACCGCGCAATTTGTCGTTATAAGCGGAAGATAAATGCCGAGCGCGTTATAAAGCGAGGGCATACTCTTTTTTATAAACATTTCCACAAACTGTACAAGTCCGGCGATAATCAGTATGAACAGAATAGTTTGCAGGTAATCAAGTCCGAACGGTATAAGCAGAAATTTATTCGCGAGCCATGTAAACACCGACGCCAGAGCCATTACAAACGTAACCGCCATGCCCATTCCGAAAGCTGTTTCAACCTTTTTTGAAACGCCCAGAAACGGACAAATTCCATAAAATTTCACCATTACAAAGTTCTCGGTCAGGAGAGCCGATAAAAGTATTGACACAATCTGTAACGCCATTTATCTCACTCCCCTTTCCTCTTTTTCACAATAAAGTTTATAAATCCCACAAGAAGTCCGAGTACTATAAAGCCGCCGGGCGCCATAATTATAATCGCGGCAGGCTGTATATATGTTCCGTATAAGGTAACACCCCAGATTGAACCCGCGCCCAGAAGCTCGCGCACCGCGGAGATTATGCAAAGCGCGCATGTAAAACCGAGTCCCGTTCCCAGACCGTCCGCCGCCGACAAAAGCGGTCCGTTTTTCGACGCGAACGACTCCGCGCGCGCGAGAATTATACAGTTTACCACAATAAGCGGTATAAACAGTCCCAGCGACGACGCCAAATCGGGCAAAAACGCGTTAAGGCACATCTGAATGAGCGTTACAAACGCTGCTATGATTACTATGTACGCCGCAATTCTGACCTTGTCGGGAATAATTTTTCTTAAAAGCGAGATTAAAAAGTTTGAGCAAATAAGAACCGCCGCGGCGGAAAGTCCCATTCCCAGACCGTTTTTGAGGCTCGTCGTAACGGCGAGCGTCGGGCACATGCCCAGAAGCTGCACAAACGTCGGGTTTTCGGTTATAAGACCGTTCATAAATACCGACGCGGCCGTCTTTTTCCTTTCCGCCATTACTTGCCACCTCCCATAGATATCGTTTCAGCTGCCTTAAGCGCTATATTTACTCCGCGCGTCACGCCGTTAGATGTTTTTGTCGCGCCGGATATTGCCTGTATATCGGTATCTGACGCGGCGCTTTTCGACACCCCTATACTGCCCGACTTGCCTATATATTGACTGCGAAAGCTTTCATCAGCCGCTTTTGCGCCAAGTCCGGGGGTTTCGTTCATCGCGATTATTTCAACTCCCGTTACCTTTAAATCCTTATTAACGCCCGTTACCGTTTCAATTCCCTTATCGTAACCCGCGGTTTCGGTTATGACGCAAACCCCGATTACGTTCGAAGCCGTATCCTTTGCAAGATATATTCCGTTCAACAGGTTGGTATCGTCTGTTCCTATACCCGCTGCGCAGTCTATTGAGGTTTTCTCAAAATCCGCCGCGTCGGGCATTACCGCGCGAAGCGCGTCCTGCTCCTTAGCTATGCTGTTCTTTTCAATTAACGGCGCGGTTCTGCCGTTCACAAATGCCAGCAAAGCCGCCGCGACAGCCGTTATGAGAAACAGTATTACGCCGATTTTTATAATTTCCTTTACGTTCATTTTATTTTCCAATTTTCGCGCCTCCTATATTTCCAAAGGACTTAGGTACTGTAAACCTTTCAATCAGCGGCGATGCGAGGTTCATCAGCAGTATTGAAAACGACGCGCCCTCGGGATAACCGCCGAATTGTCTTATCAAAAACGTCAGCGCTCCGCAGCCTATTCCGAAAATCACCATGCCCTTCGGAGTTGTCGGTGTTGTGACGTAATCGGTCGCCATAAAGAACGCCCCCAGAATAAGTCCGCCGGTTAAAAGCTGATACGCCGTGTATTCGATACTCATGCTCATCTTTCCGAAAAAGAAAGTCAAAACCGCAAACGACGCGATATACGCCAACGGAATTTTTGCGCTTACGACCTTTTTTATCAAAAGATACGCAAAGCCGATTATAAGCGCAAATCCTGAAACCTCGCCTATCGTGCCCGCCTTAAAGCCTGCAAAGCATCGCCAAAGCGACGGCAGAGCGTCTGCCGCCCCGTCCTTCATGAGCGCCAGCGGCGTCGCGGACGATACCGCGTCTGTAATCGGCTCATAAAACGTCGTCATCGCGCCTGTCCACGCGATAAGCATGAAACAGCGCGCCGCGAGCGCGGGGTTCAGAAAGTTTTTTCCCAATCCGCCGAACATCTGCTTTACGATTATAATCGCGAAAGCCGAGCCTATTACCGCCATCCATAGGGGTATTCTCGGCGGCATGTTGAGAGCCAGTAAAAGTCCCGTCACGACCGCGCTCAAATCGCCGGTCGTATTGCGTTTTTTCATTATTTTATTAAACGCCCATTCCGATAAAACCGCCGCGGCAACCGTTGTCACGATAACGAGCATCGCGTTAATTCCGAAAAAGAACACGCCCATAACCGCCGCCGGCAAAAGCGCGATTATAACGTCCTCCATAATATCGCGCGTCGTTACGCTTGTGTGCAGATGCGGCGAGGACGACATTATGAAATTATTTTCCATTTTTCCCATCCTCCCTTTTTTTACGCATTACTTCAGGCTTTATCATTCTTATAAACTGCAAAAGATTTTTATTCGCCGGACAGACATACGAGCATAGTCCGCACTCTATACATTCAAGAACATTGTATCGTTCCGCCATTTCAGTATTATCGTTTTTCGCCGCGCCGACAAGCTTAAAAGGCATCAGCCGCATGGGACAATGCTCAACGCACTTTCCGCATCGAATACACGGCGCGTCGGCGTCATACGTCTTGGGCGCGTGTAAAATCGCCAGAACCGACGAGGTAGTTTTCGTGACCGGATAATCCGCGTTATATTGGGTAATTCCCATCATGGGTCCGCCGGATATCAGCTTTTGGGGCCGTTCCTTAAAGCCGCCCGCCTGTTCGATTAAAAACGATATGGGAACGCCGGTTCTTACTCTGAAATTAGACGGTTTCACAATCGCGTCCCCGGAAACGGTGACGTTCTTTTCAATAGCCGGCATACCTGTATTAAACGCGTTAGCTATGGCTACGGACGTCGCCGTGTTTATAACTATCGCTCCGACGTCCGCGGGCAGCTTGCCTGCCGGAACATTGCGTCCGGTAACTGCCTTTATAAGCTGCTTTTCCGCGCCCTGCGGATATTTTGTTTTAAGTCCTACAATATGTATATTCCCGTCAAATTCCTTTGATTTTCTCAGCGACTCAATACCGTCTTTTTTGTTAAGCTCAACGCCGATATAACCCTTTGTCAGTCCCAGAATTTTCATCGCCGCCTTCAGCCCGCATATAATGTCGTCAGGATTTTCAAGCATATAGCGGTGGTCGGAGGTAATAAACGGCTCACATTCCGCGCCGTTTACTATAATATAATCCACTCTTGTTTTGGGAGCGAGTTTAACGTGGGTCGGGAAACCCGCGCCTCCCATTCCGACTATGCCCGCCTCGCGGATAACGGAAAGCATTTCCTCCCTTGTCATTTTTGTGAAGTTCTTTGGCTTTACGCTGTCCGACACTGTGTATTGCTTATCGTTTTCAACAAATATAGCCTCCACCATTGCGCCGGAATCGTGAAAATACGGTTTTATATCCGTAACCGTTCCCGAAACGGAGGAGTGTACGGGAGCCGAAACAAATTCGCCGCTGTCGGCTATCTTCTGACCGACGCTAACCTTATCGCCTATTTGCACAAGCGCGCTGAGCGGCGCGCCGATATGCTGGCGCATCGGAAAAATATGCATGCCGCAGTCGGGAATTTGCGAGGCGGGAATGTTCCTCGTCAGTTCCTTGTAATCACGAACGTGAAAGCCGCCTTTAAATGTTGCAGCCATATGTGTACCGTCCTTTCTTATTGCTTTATGTCGAATTTTTAGCAAACATAGTGTATTATACCACACTGTTTCTAATTTTTCAATCTTTTACTTGAAAATATTATATCGGTAATATATAATATAGATTATAGTTTATATGAAAAAAAGAGGAAAATTATGTTTCAGTCGGGAATTGTAAAAAAAACAAGCGGCAAAAACGCCGATGTGGAAATAACGCGTTCGTCGGCATGCGCGGAAAACTGCGCGTCATGCGGACTGTGTCCCGGGAAAACGGCGGTTGTCACAGCGGCAAACGACGTCGGGGCGGCGGCGGGCGACACTGTCGTAATTGATATGGCGGACAGCAAAGTTCTCGGCGCCGCGTTTTTGGTATATATCGTACCCGTCATAACGCTTATCGCCGGGTATCTTATCGGCGAGGCAATATCCGGTAAGGAGTCCGCCGGTATTGTAACCGGATTTATATTGATGATACTTACTTTCGCAGCAATTATTCTTACCGATAAAAAGCGAAGGAACAGATATACTCCGAGGATAGTTAAGATAAAGGGAGAAAGTAATGACCGAATTTCATAAAAACCTAAAATGTGCGATAATTTTTCTTTTGGTTATAGCCGTAAGCGCACGCGTCGTTTTTTTCACCGCGTTATTCCCAAAAAAGCTAAAACCGCGCAGACGCCGCAAAGCGGCGTTGATGCGGTAAGCGGTCAATGACCGTACCGGAGGTATGATAATGCAAGCAAAAAAATTAACTATGATGGCAATGCTTTTGGGTATTGCTCTTATGATTTTTGTTATCGAAGCGCAGCTCCCGCCTCTCGCGCCCATTCCCGGGATTAAGCTTGGTCTGACGAATGTAATTACTCTGATTTCACTTTATACTCTGGGACGTAAAGAAGCCTTTGTAATTCTTATTCTGCGGATTAGTTTAAGCAGCGTTTTTACCGGAAGCTTTGTCGGGTTCTTATACAGTCTTTCCGGAGGCGTTTTGAGCTTTGCCGTTATGTGCTTCGCATCGTTGTTTATACGCGAAAACAGAATGTGGGCCGTAAGCGTTATGGGCGCAATAGGTCATAATGTCGGTCAGATTGCGGCGGCGTGCATTATTCTGAAAACATGGCAGATTGCGTGGTATCTGCCGGTTCTTGTAATTTCGGCTGTTATCACCGGAGTTTTTACCGGAGCCGCAGCGCAGATTACTCTTAAACGTATTCGTAAAATTAAGGAGAAAAAAATGCGTAGAATTTTTTAGCTGCTATATA
>CAZWMB010000050.1:0-10954 GCA_964634635.1 uncultured Lachnospiraceae bacterium | reverse complement strand
CAGTTTTGCCGCAGCCCCTTTTTCTCAATTATTCGTCAATCTTTACGGTCCAGCCGAACTCGTCCTTGACCGTACCCCACTGAATACCGGTCAGAGTATCGTAAAGCATCTGCGAAACCTTGCCTATCTCGCCGTTATTTACCGGCATTACAAGCTCGCCGTACTTCAACTCGCCGATAGGCGATATAACAGCCGCGGTACCCGTACCCCACGCCTCCTCAAGCTTACCCGCTCTGTGAGCCTCGACAAGCTCGTCTATCGAAAGTCTGCGCTCGGAAACCCTGTAACCCTTACTCTTAAGCAGCTCTATTATGGACATTCTTGTGATACCGCTTAAAATAGAGCCTACAAGCGCGGGAGTTATAATTTCTCCGTCAATCTTGAAGAACACATTCATTGAACCGACTTCCTCGATGTATTTTCTTTCAACACCGTCAAGCCACAGCGTCTGGATATAGCCCTGCGCCTCAGCCTCCTCCTGACCCTTCAGAGATATGGCGTAGTTCGCTCCGGCCTTTGTAAATCCGGTGCCGCCCACTACCGCGCGGACATATTTCTGCTCGACAAAAATTTTAACCGGCTCTATACCGTTTGGATAATACGCGCCCACGGGTGAAAGTATAATCGCGAATATAAGATGCTTTGCCGCGTGAACTCCCACATGCGCGTCGACGGCAAAGATGTACGGACGTATGTAGAGAGATGTACCCTCCTGTGACGGAACCCAGTCCTCGTCAACCTTAACAAGAGTTTTTATTGCCTTAATCGCGAATTCCTCGTCAATCGCGGGTATACACAGACGCTCGCAGGAAACATTCATTCTCGCCATATTCTTTTCCGGACGGAAAAGCTGAATAGAGCCGTCCGCAGTGCGGTACGCTTTAAGTCCCTCAAATATTTCCTGAGCGTAATGCAGCACCATTGACGCCGGGTCAAGCTCAAACGGTCCGTACGGAACTATTCTCGCGTCGTGCCAGCCCTGTCCCTCGTCATAGTTCATTATGAACATATGGTCGGTATAATAAAGACCAAAGCCCAGCTTTGACTGATCCGCCGGCTTTTGCTTCGGATTTGCCGTTTTTGTAATTGAGATTTCCATTATAAACGCTCCTTTGTTTATGGCTTTTCTTTTTCAGCCATTTTATTATACTCCTTTTTTTTAACGTTGTAAAGTGTCAGAGAACAATTTTTGTTGATTTTTTGCGCCGCCGGACAAATATTTTTATACTATCCTTGCACATCAAAAAAAATAATGATATAATAGTCAATATATATATATAAAAGGAGAAATACTATGGATTTTAAAGGGCATGTAATTGACAAAATCGCGGCTGTAACGGGTCTTGACCGTGAAACGGTCGGGAACGCCGTTGAAATTCCTCCTGACGAAAGTATGGGCGACTTGGCGTTTCCGTGCTTTCCGCTCGCGAAAATAACGCGCAAGGCGCCGCCGATAATAGCAAAGGAGCTTGCCGAAAAGCTATCCGGCGACGAAGTAATCGACCGCGCCGAGGCGGTGGGCGGGTATCTCAATTTTTTCCTGAACAGAGAAAAATTTATAGGGGAAACAGTCCGCGCTATAAACAAGGCCGGCTCGGATTGGGGTAAAAGCGACGACGGCGCGGGCAGAACCGTGCTTGTGGAGTACTCGTCTCCGAATATAGCCAAACCGTTTCATATCGGTCATCTGTTCACAACCGCAATAGGTAATTCTCTCGCGAGGATTTACAGGCATTTGGGCTACAATGTACAGTCACTGAACCACCTGGGCGACTGGGGTACACAGTTCGGCAAGCTCATTTTCGCGTATAAGCGTTGGGGCGATAAGGCTGTAATTGAAAAAGATCCGATAAAGGAGCTTTTAAAAATTTATGTCAGATTTCACGAGGAGGCGGAGAAGCATCCCGAGCTTAACGACGAGGCAAGGGATTATTTCAGAAAATTAGAGGAGGGCGACGGGGAAACAACGACGCTGTGGCAGTATTTCCGCGACATAAGCCTTGTGGAATTCAAGCGCGTTTACGATATGCTCGGCGTGAAGTTCGACTCCTATAACGGGGAGGCGTTTTATTCGGACAAAATGGACGAGGTGGTGGACATACTCCGCGGTAAGGGACTTCTTACCGAAAGCGACGGCGCGCAGGTAGTGGATCTGTCGGAGCTTGACATTCCGCCCTGCATAATCCTGAAGTCGGACGGCGCCACAATTTACGCCACGCGCGACATAGCCGCGGCGCTGTACCGTCACAGAACATACGATTTTTACAAAAGCATATATGTTGTCGGCGCCTCGCAGTCGCTGCATTTCAGACAGATTTTCGCCGTCATGAAAAAAGCCGGCTGGGACTGGGCGGACGATTGTATTCATGTCGATTTCGGACTTGTAAAGCTGCCCGGAAAAAACATGTCAACCCGCCGCGGCGACGTGGTATTCCTTGAGGATGTGCTTAACGAGTCAATTGACAAGACGCGTGAAATTATAAAAAGCAACGGCTCGCGCGTCGACGACATTGACGACGCGGCAAAGAAAATCGGTATCGGCGCTGTTTTGTACACATTCCTGAAAAACTCCCGCGAAAAGGACATAGTTTTCAGCTGGGACACCATGCTTGACTTCGAGGGCGAAAGCGCCCCGTACTGTCAGTACGGATACGCGCGCGGCAGAAGTATTTTAAGACGCGCGGAGGGTATTGATTTCAGCGGCGCGGACTTTTCAACAGCGACGTCCGACGAGGAATACGCGCTCGTCAAGCAGCTTGCCTCCTTTGGCGACGCCGTACGCGGCGCGGCGGAAAAGAACGAGCCGTTCTGCGTAAACCGCTATGTAACAAATCTTGTAAAATTATTCAATAAATTTTACAGCGCCCACCCTATTATAAGAAGCGACACGGATACGGAAACACAGAAGGCGCGGCTTGCGATAGTCAGCGCGTCAACACAGGTTATAAAGACCGCCCTGTCGCTTTTAGGTATTGATACGGTGGAAAGCATGTAAAGATACGAAAAGGAAGGCGGGGGCAATGATATATTCCGAGGATATAAACAAAATATGCGCCGTCTGCGCGCTTGCGTCGGAAACGGGCGAGCCTTCGCGGATGCACTGCTCCGCGAAAAAACAGCGGGTACCCGAGGGGGGTACATGCCCAAAGTTCAGATATGATATTTTAAAACGGCATGTGCGCCGTCAGCGCAGACTGAGAACCGATTTTACGGCGGAGGATTTTAAGGTTTAAGCAAAGCGTTTTTGTAAAGCTAATTTATTCAGAAGGGAAAATGATGTAATGAAGGTCAGAAAAGCTGTAATACCGGCGGCGGGGTTCGGCACGCGTTTTCTTCCGGCGACAAAGGCTGTACCGAAGGAAATGCTGCCGATAATCGACAAGCCGGCAATTCAATATATCGCGGAAGAGGCGATAGCGTCCGGAATAGAGGAAATACTTATAATCACCTCCCGCGGCAAGGACGCGCTTATAAATCATTTTGACAAGGCGTATGAGCTGGAAAGCATACTGGAGCGCGACGGTAAGACGGAAATGCTCTCTGCGGTCCGTGAGGTATCGGATAAAATAAACGTACACTTTATACGTCAGCAGGAGCAGAAGGGGCTGGGTCATGCGGTACTTCACGCAAAAAGCTTTGTCGGAGACGAGCCGTTTGCCGTGATGCTCGGAGATGATGTGGTGGTATCGGAAAAGCCGTGTATCCGTCAGCTTATAGAGCAGTACGGCAAATGCGGCTCGACCGTGCTTGGAGTACAGAGGGTGAATATGGAGCAGGTATCAAAATACGGTATCGCGGACTGCGAGAGGGTTGACGGCAGACTGTACAAAGTAAAGGGCATGGTCGAAAAGCCGGACAAGGACAACTCGCCGTCAGATATAGCGGTACTCGGCAGATATGTAATAACGCCCGCGGTTTTTGACTGTCTTGAGAGAACGCCTAACGGCGCCGGAGGCGAGATACAGCTTACCGACGCGCTTGTCATGCTCGCTGAAAGCGAAGACGTTTACGCGTACGATTTTGAGGGACAGCGCTACGATATAGGCAGTAAGCAAGGATTTCTGCGCGCTACCGTGGACTTCGCGCTCGCGCGTCCGGACTTGAAAGATGAGTTTGCGGCTTATTTAAAGTCAGTGATAAAATAAAAAACGGTACGGACATATATTTCCGAATATTATTAACCGCGAACAAAAAACCTGAGGATAAAAGCCTCAGGCCGCTTTTTTTATACTGTTATTTATCCTTCGGATTTACAATATCGCGCCAGTCAAGGTCGCCGCGCTCCAGACCGTGAATAAGCACCTCGGCAGTCGCGGAATTAGTGGCTATGGGTATATTATGCATATCGCACAGACGCAGCAGAGAAAATACATCAGGCTCATAGCTCTCGGCGTTCAGAGGGTCGCGAAAAAACAGGAGTAAATCAATCTCGTTATACGCAATCCTCGCGCCTATTTGTTGATCGCCGCCCTGCGGTCCCGACAAAAATCTATACACATTAAGATTGGTATTTTCGATTATCATTTTTCCCGTCGTGCCGGTGGCGTAAAGTGTGTGTTGTGAGAGTATGCCCGAATAGGCTATACAAAACTGTATCATTAGTTCCTTTTTTTTATCATGTGCTATCAATGCGACGTTCACAAAAATACCTCCCCTTTTATTATCTTATTTTAAAACCGCGCGGAGTTTATCCCGCGAAAAGCTTTTTTATACGTTTCAGAAACCCCTTGTTTTCCTCCATGTCCATAATGAGCGTTTGCTCGCCGTCAAGCCGCGCGGCAATATTGCGAAACGCCCGCCCCGCTCTTGAGTCCTTTGTCGACACGGCAAGCGTACCGCCGAACGACGCGGCTATGAGTCTTTCATCCTCAGGTACTATACCGAGTATAGGTATCTGCAGCATGTCCACGCAATCATCCATGTTCATCATGACGCCGCGGTCTATCATATCGGGACGAACACGATTTATAATAAGCCTTATGTCCTTTACGCCCATATCCTCCAATGCGGATATAGCTCTGTCCGCGTCGCGCAGAGCGCTAAGCTCCGGCGTCGTGACAATAACCGCCGCGTCCGCGCACATAGCCGCATATGTAAATCCGCCGTCGGTTCCTGCCGGCGCGTCCGCTATGCATACGTCAAACCTGTTCCTGAGCTGCTCCCATACCCTGACTACTCTGTCCTCCGCAAACGAAGTGACAAAGCGCGTCTGCGGCGCGGGTACAAAGTATAAATTATCATACCTCTCATCCTTTACAATCGCATCGTCAAGCGCGCATCTGCCGTCTATTACGTCGGCAATATCATACACTATATCGCTTTCAAGTCCGAGCGCTATATCCAGATTGCGCAGACCCATATCCATGTCCACAAGGACAACCTTCCTATCCTCCGCCAGACCTCTCGCGGCAAGCGCCGAACCGATATTCGCGGTGGCTGTCGTCTTTCCCGTACCGCCCTTGCCCGACGCTATTATGATAATTTTTCCCATTGTTATATCCTTTCAGCAATCTCGGAAAAGCTATATTCCGCAAGACCCGACTTAGATATAATATAGCACAAATTTTCCGTTTTGTCCATATTTTTTACAAAAAATCCTCTGTGAAAATTTCATTATTTATTGAATATGCCCTTTTCGGTACGGTACTGTCCGTAAACTCCTCGCTTTTAAAAACCCTGTGGGTCTTGGCAATACGTATCTCCGACGGCGAAAAATCCAGCGCGGTAATATACGCGCTGTCATTTCCCATACAGCCGGCTTCGACAATGCCTCGAACCTTACCCATAACAACGATATTGCCTACGGCGACAACCTTGCCGCCTTCTTCTATATCTCCGACAAGCACAAGATGACCGTCGGATTCCACAGTAACTCCGTTCCGCACGCGTCCTTCATAAAAACGCGCGCGGCTGCTTTTGAAATTCGTTGTCACAACATCCTTTATTTCCCTAAGCTGCAAATCTCCGTTTTCGTTTTCCGCCGGCAGCCTCTCGTTTTTTATATCTGCCGGCAGCTCCAGGGTTTTTTCAAAATCATCGGCGCGCGTACGCTTGCGCTCGCCGTAGTTTATACTGCTCTCCGGCAGCATGGCTTTTACTATCGCCTCCAGACGCATACGGCCGCTCGCGTCAAGCTCGCGTCCCAAAAAATATATATTACAGTGACCGTCGCCGAAAAATTTACGGAACTGACGCAGTTTTTCGTAAAGAGAGCTTGTTATATCGGAGAACGGGCTTTGCGCGTCAAGATATATTTTTACACCGTCAATCGTACCCTTCAGCTTTATAAGCTCCTTTTCCAATACAATCACCTCTCTATCTTATCAGTATTCCGTCCGTCGGCGTTTCCTCCGTCGGCTGAGGGGACTCGTCGGCGTTGTTCAGCTTGAAATATTCGTCGAAAATGTCTCTCGCAACCTGCGCCGCGTTTGTGCCTCGCACACCGTGCTCCAGTACTACCGACACGGCAATCTGCGGATTGTCAAACGGCGCGTAAGCAATAAACACAGCGTTGTTTGAACCGTCGCCGACCTGTGCCGTACCTGTTTTACCGCCAACCTGTATACCGTAGTTCGCAAATACCTCGGCGGCGCTGCCTTCGTCGACAACCTTCTTCATGCCCTGCTTAACGGCATTCAGTACGTCCCCGTCCATATCAACCTCCTCCGCAATCTCGGGGTTGAACTCTTTTACAACGCTTCCGTCCACTGATGAACGCACACTCTTTATAAGGTTAACCTTATATCTTGTACCGCCGTTTGCAATAGTTGCGGCATAGTTTGCAAGCTGCACGGGAGTGAACAGGCTGTATGACTGACCGATTGCGGCCTGCAGTGTGTCACCGTCATACCAGTCCTGACTGGTAATGTTTGAAACAACCTGCTTCTTATATTCGGGACTTGCCATATGCCCGGCAGTTTCCTCACTCAACTCAATACCCGTACTTTCACCCAGACCGAACTTCTTAGCGTATTCACCGAGCGCCTCCATACCCATTCTTCTGCCCACCTCGTAGAAGAAATAGTTACAGGAATTTTCAAGAGCCAGAGTTACATTCTGCTTTCCGTGCGTCAGATGCGACTCGCTCCATATCCAGCAGGTCGGCTGATAGTCTTCATAATATGTGTAAACGCCCTTGTCCTCGATAATCTCGTCTATTGTGACATTGCCTGTCTCAAGCGCCGCAATAGCCACAAGCGGCTTGAAGGTCGAGCCAGGGTTGTAAAGCCCGCTGACCGCTCTGTTCCACATAGGCTTTGCGTCATTTTGTATTAGCCGGTCATAGTCCTCATTAAACCTCGACATATCATAAGTAGGATATGATGCAATGGCAAGAGTATCGCCCGTCTTTACGTCAAGCACAACAGCGGCGCCCGCGTTACAGTCCGCGCCGTCCTTTGCCTTGACGCCGCCGGACGCCTGTATGCTCTTTATTGTTTTTTCAAGCGACGCCTCTGTGACCGCCTGCAAATCGGCGTCAATGGTGGTAACAATATAATTGCCGGGTATTGGGTCGGTATCGGTCAGAACCGTAATTTCTCTGCCGTTTACCTCCTTGCTTGTACCCGTGGTACCGTCAGTACCGCGCAGATACTTCTCTCCCCATTTTTCAATTCCCTGCTTACCTATAATATCGTTGTATCCATAGCCCAAATCCTTATTCGCCTCGTACTCCTCAGCGCTGATTTTACCGGTACGTCCCAATATATGCGTGGCAAGTCCGGGTATCTCATACTGCCGTACATAATCGTTTATAACGGATATGCCCTTAAAGCTGTCCTGACGCTCCTTAATTTGAGTTACCGCCTCAACCGAGATGTCCTCCGCGAGCGTGAAGGACATGGTCTGCGACAGTCCGCTCTCCTCGGCGGCATAGCGTATTCCGACAATTCTGCGCTGCTCGTCCTCGCTGTAAATATCGCTTACCTTGTATTTATTTTTATAAAACGCCATTATAGCGTCGGCGCTCATGCTCTCGTCAATACCGTTGTCCTTATATCGGTTATTCTCAAACCACGCGGCGCGCTCGTCGGCGTTGCTCCCATCCTCATTCTCGTCCTCAAACTCGAATACGTACGGCGAGAAGGATATGGGCAGGTTGTCATAATAGCTGCACTGCGTGGAATATAACACGTCCACAAGCTCCTTTATTATTTGGTTGAGCTGCTCGTCCTCCATATCTGTTTTTTGCATTACAACAGAATAGCCGACCTTGTTTGAAACAAGCTTTGTGCCGTAACGGTCAAGTATCTCGCCGCGCGGAGCCTTTTCAACAATATTTGTAATCAGTCTTTCATTGGCGACCTCGTAATACTCGTTCCCCTTCATTATCTGCAGGTCAAACAGCCTCCATATTATCGCCGCAAACATAACACATATCAACAGCTTCAGTATAATAAATCTTAATTTACTGTTTGGCATTCGTTTTTCCTCCGACCTAAACTATGAGCAGCTTTTCCTTTTCCTCTTTATACATTGTTTTTTTAAGCAGCGGGTAAATCAGCGCCGCCAGCGCCGTATTCACCGCTGCCGCCGGCAGCGCGGCATACAAAAGCATATCTGAGGTCAGAGTCCGCCTATCTATAAAGAATAATACTGTCTCCACCAGTCCCGAGCATATGAAGGTCCACGCCAGCGCCTTTGGAAACGCGCCGACATACCTCGGTTTTTTCCTCAGCGCGAATATTATCACTGCGCTGTACGCATAAAACAACGTCACCGCCTCAAAGCCTCGTCCCGACAGCGCGCCGGTAAGCGCGGCGGCAATCACCGTGATTGTCAGCGCGTTGCGGAATTCGTTTTCCAGAACCGTTACGCATACTATATAGCCCGCAATGAGAGACGCTCCCGCGCCGAAAATGTGTATCTGAGACACTATAACGGTCTGTATCAGCAGCGCGCAGAATATCCAAATACCTATCTTAAAATTCCTCACCGTAAAATCCTTTCGCAAAAATACATACTCAGTAAACGCCGTTTATGACAAGTACCTCATACAGCCTGTTAAAATCCACAAGCGGCTCTACCGTCGCATAATTCAGATTACCCATAGCGTCGGCGTTTATGTCGCGTATCGCGCCCACGGAAAGTCCAGCGGGATATATACCGCCGGAGCCGCTCGTTTCAAGTATGTCGCCGACTATTAAATTTGAGCCCTTGTCTATAAACGTCATTTTACAGTGGTTAAGACTGTACAGCTCGTCGTCGCCCTCGACCACCGCGACGTCTCCCGTACGCGAAACGCGTACGCCCATGGCGTTGTCCGGATTTAAAATAGTCGAAACAACCGACCATGTGGGTCCCGTTTCCACAACCTTACCGACAACTCCGTCAGGAGTTATTACCGCGTTGCCCGCCGACACGCCCGCCAGAGAGCCTTTGCTTATCTGTATGGTATCGTACCTGTTGTTTGAGGAATACGCGATTACAGACGCGGCTACCGTGGAGTAGCCTGTCATAGCGTCGCGCATTTCAAGCAGCTCCTTGAGCCTCTCGTTTTCCTCGCGGTAGTTTGTAATATCCCTATTTTGTTTTTTCAGCTCATTGTTTTCGTTTACAAGCCTTTCATTTTCATCCCTGTAGCTTTTCATCTCGCGTATAAAATTCATCGTGTCCTCCGCCTTGTTCGCGATATACGCAAGACCGTTCTGAAAAGGTGAAAGCGCCGTACGCGCAAAGGACTCTATAGGATTGGAGCCGCTAAAATGCGCTATTGCCGCGCATACAAGCACAGCCGCCGTAACAATCGCCGCCGCCCGCACCCCTTTTTTCCTAAAAAATGACGACATTATTCCAAAACCTTCCGTTTAAAATCTCATTTACTTGGAGCTTTCCAAAAGCTCCCTTATATTTTCAAGCGCTCTGCCCGTACCGACAACAACGCAGTCCAGCGGGTACTCGGCAACATGCGTAGGTATTTTTGTGACCTCCGTTATAAGCTTGTCCAGACCCTTTATAAGCGCTCCGCCGCCCGTAAGAGTTATACCTCGCTCCATTATGTCCGCCGCAAGCTCCGGCGGAGTGTTTTCAAGAGTCAATCTTATCGCCTCAATCATCTCGTCCACATTCTCGGATATAGCCTCGCGTATCTCTCTCTCCTTTATCTGAGCCGTCTTGGGGAGTCCGGTGGACACGTCCCTGCCGCGTACCTCAAATACGCCCTCCTCGTCGTCCTCGTACGCGGACGCGATAGCAAGCTTGATTTCCTCAGCCATTTTATCGCCTATATTTATTTTATGCTCCTTTTTGAGGTAGTTGATTATTGCGCTGTCAAGAGCGCTGCCCGCTATACGTATAGACCTTGACGCTACTATGCCGCCAAGCGATATTACCGCGACCTCCGTCGTGCCGCCGCCTATGTCTACAACCATGCTGCCCGTCGCGTCGTTTACCGGAAGACCGGCTCCCAGCGCGGCTGCCATAGGCTCCTCTATAAGCGCGGCCGCCTTGGCTCCCGCCTGAATTACAGCCTCCTCTACCGCGCGGCGCTCCACCTCGGTTATTCCCGACGGTATACACACCACCACGCGCGGCTTAAAAACCTTGCTGACCTGCGCCTCCTTTATAAACGCGCGTATCATAGCCTGAGTTATGTCAAAATCAGCGATTACTCCGTCCTTCATGGGACGCACCGCGACTATATTTTCAGGCGTTCTGCCTATCATGTCGTTCGCCGCGTTGCCTACCGCGAGTACTCTTCCCTCGTACTTGTCAATCGCCACCACCGAAGGCTCTCTTACAACTATTCCCTTGCCTCTTACATAAACAAGAGTATTGGCTGTGCCGAGGTCAATTCCTATATCCTTTGAAAAAATCCCCATTGCGCTTTTTCTCCTTTATCATAATATCTTAATTTCAAATTCCTTTTCGAGCGTGTCCGCGAGCGCGCTCACCGGAAGTCCGACAACATTGAAATAGTCGCCGTTTATACGGTCTATAAGCATTGAGCCTTTTC
>CAZWMB010000049.1:0-11411 GCA_964634635.1 uncultured Lachnospiraceae bacterium | reverse complement strand
TTATATGACTGAAAAGCCATTTTTCAAGAGATTTTTTGTGCAATATTTTTGAGCGAACTATGATAGATATCAGGAGAAGCTGAATTGCATGACGCCGATGGAATATCATGGCTTTCTCAGCAAAGCAGCATAATATACAAATACCGCGCCCGAAATTGGGCACGGTATCCAAAAATTTTTGTTTTTTTTGACTGTCTACTTGACGGGACCGGGTTCATTTTGCCACAGCCCCTTTTCTGTATATACATCATCATTTTAAAGGATATAAACCGCATAAAACCTATATATTTAGACGTTAAACTCAAAGGGTATGTATAGCTGCACTCCTACCATTAAAAATCGGCTTTTATCGCTCCGCATGAAAACGCCGTTCAATAAGGGGCTTTGCCCTGTCATTCAACGCTTCAGCGGGAGTTTGTAACTCCCGCCGGAAAAAGTGGCATCTTGCTTTTAGTTATAAAATATAATCAGTAATGCAGTCATACCAATGAACATAGGTATCGCCATTGACAAGGATACGTTCATTGTTCGGCAGCATTTCTGTCCATTCTTTTTTATATTTTGCCGCCGCCCAATTATTATGGTTAAATCTGCGTGCCAAAATTGTTCTGCCGTTTTTATCAATATACTGTTCGAAAACAGTACCGCCGTTATACAGTTCAATATCCATAACACACACGGTATCATATTGTTTTCCGTTAGTCTCGACGGTAAAACGACCGACAATATCATGCTGTTCGGGAATTTTGGCGCAGGTGATTTTATCATCGCCGCGATGTATTACTCCTTTAGCCGCAAGACTGGTTTCGTTTCCGCAATTATCCTCTCCAAATCCCCAATTCGGTATAAAATCGTCTCCATCAAGAAATGTAAAACATTTCTTGACTCCGTTTTCATAATGACTCTCTGCGAGAAACCGGCAATGCGTATCTGTAAGCTGCGCGATAAATGTTCTTTCCGCGGTTTTTGCGTTGTCTGTCCGGTTACATTCCATAGGCTCATATTCCTTTGCGGTGATAAACACGCCGGTTATTCCGTGTACTTCCGCTTTTCCCATAACCTCCATTTCAACATATTCCGCGCGTTTCCTACCGGGTAAATCATATATCGCCCAATTCAGCTTTTCGCCAAGCTTCGGAACTATAAACCACCCCATAAGCTCCTCCCATTTTACCGAAAACGGACTTTTATCCGATTTTGTTATCTTATACTGCGGAAGATACTCCGGCATAATAATTTTACTCATAATATCAGCTCCTTTCATAATATCCGTATTTTGTAATAAATACGCTGATCTAAAATTTTCTCTCGCTGTATGTAATCGGCTTTTTACGGTTCCCAACGGAATATCAAGCATATTTGAAATGTCTTGTTGCTTGTAACCGTCCATATAAAACAGCTTTAAAATTTGTTCGTCCTTACAGTTAAGAGAATGTACCGTTTCCGATACATAGCTTGGCTCAACTATCCCATAGCGGCTCTCAACCAGCATACTTTCCGGCAGTTCATCAATTGATAAACTCGGGTTTGTTATACTTTTCCGGTAATAATCATTGCATTTGTTTTTTGCGATACTGATAATCCACGCTTTAAAACTGCCTTTATTTTTCAGAACGGCAAATTTCTGAAACGCGGTAAGAAATATGTCTTGCAATACATCTTCCGCATCCGGTTTGGAAGATATTTTAAAATTCACAAACCGTTCCACCGATGATTTGCAATCGTTGAGCAGCCGCTCAAATTCGGTCATATAATCACCTCCTGATACGCTTTAAAACCGGTTTCACCAATACAGACGAATTTATTATGCAAAAGGTTCATTTATATAAATTATATTTAGTTCTATATTTACAAGTCAATGTCATATATAAATCGAAACACGCGCAGAAGCGGAGGAATAAGCCCTCCGCTTCTGTAAATGATTATATAGCTTTACTGTTTAAACTGTATTGTTATGATAATTCCTTTTCCATAAATCCTAACCGTAAACGGCAAATGCGGGAATTTTCGGAATATCCGTGTGATTAAATTGCAGGAGGTATGAGAAGTGATTGTTATTCACAGTCTGACAGATATAAATAAATTTGCAAATGCGGTAACGCAGAAAATTTGAGTTATCTCAAAGGAGAATGCCAAGCGCCATACAAGGTTTGGAGCTATACGGATTTATTCAGCCTTCTTGGATTTGCGGCAAGCAGTTTTTATGTTGTGTCCGTTTGGGAAGTATATACCCAAAAAGTACATCCTTGATTTTTCGTTTTATTCGGTTTATAATTACAGACCATATGATGCTGGAAGCGACCGAGTTGGGACTGGGATCCGTATGGATTTGCTATTTTAAGCCTGATGTTATCAAACAGAAATTCCGGCTTCCGGATTTTCTTGAACCGATAAACATTCTAGCTCTCGGATACTCTGACGAGCCGGCCGCCGATCCGGAAAGGCACAAAACGCAGCGAATCCCATTGAATGATCTGGTGCATTATAAAAAGCTGTAGTTTTCAGCAAGCCGGAAAGTGTGGGTTTAACGGCAGAGATTGAATTTTACGTTGTACGCCATGGGGAGACGCTGCCGAATATGTTGGGAAAAACACAGGGGGGTGGTTGACAGCCCTTTAATATCCGATGGCGTACAGTCGGCAATCAAATTAAAGAACGCTCTTTGCAATATCGATTTTTCCGTCGCATACTCCGGTTTCCGCTTTATGAATTCTGTTTTGTGTAGTTTAACAGTCCTCCGGCATAAAGCATTTCCTTCTGTCTGTCGGACAAATCAACCGCCGCCTCGAAGTCAAAGCCCTTTGTGACGTTCGTTACGATTATTTTACTTCCCGCGGCGATTTGCCCGCCTATATTCTCAATTCTCAATTCATCCATCCGGTCAATTTTATCATAGTCAGCCTCGTTTGCGAACGTCATAGGCACAATACCCGCGTTTATCAGGTTCGCCATGTGAATTCTTGCGAATGACTTGACGATAACAGCCTTAACTCCGAGATATAGCGGAGCGAGCGCGGCATGCTCTCTTGACGAACCTTGACCGTAGTTTGAACCTCCGACAATAATACTCCTTCCCATTTTAAGAGCGCGGTCATGGAATTTCTCGTCGCATACGGCGAAACAGTATTCTGAAATCTCAGGAATATTGGAGCGCAGCGGAAGAATTTTCGCTCCTGCCGGCATAATATGGTCAGTTGTGATATTGTCGCCGACTTTCAGGCTTACGCCCGCGTCAATTGTTTCAGCAAGCGGTTCCGACACAGGAAACGGCTTGATATTCGGTCCTCTCAGTATTTCAACGCTGTCCATATCCTTTGCGGCAACCGGCGGTACAATCATGTTATCGTTTACAGTAAACCTTTCCGGCAGCTTGAATTCCGGCATATCGCCGAGCGTTCTCGGGTCAGTCATAACTCCCGCCAGCGCCGACACGGCTGCGACCTCAGGCGACACAAGATAAATCTGACCGTCCTTCGTGCCGCTCCTGCCTTCAAAGTTACGGTTAAAGGTACGCAGTGAAATTCCCTTTGAGTTGGGCGACTGTCCCATGCCTATACACGGTCCGCACGCGCTCTCAAGTATTCTCGCGCCGGCATTTATCATAATACCAAGCGCGCCGTTATCAGCAAGCATATTCAGAACCTGCTTTGAGCCGGGAGCTATTGAGAGCGAAACGTCCGGATGAACCGTCTTACCCTTCAATATATACGCGACCTTAAGCATGTCCAGCAGCGACGAGTTTGTACAAGAGCCTATGCATACCTGATCTATTTTCATCTGACCGATTTCAGCTACGGACTTTACATTATCCGGCGAATGAGGACACGCCGCGAGCGGTTCAAGCTCGCTCAGGTTAATCTTAACGACCTCGTCATATACCGCGTCAGCGTCAGCCGACAGCGGAGTAAACGCCTCTTCCCTGCCCTGAGCCTTCAAAAATTCATGTGTAATTTCATCGGACGGAAAAATCGAGGTTGTGGCGCCCAACTCGGCGCCCATATTGGTAATAGTAGCTCTTTCGGGAACGGAAAGAGTTTTAACTCCGTCCCCCGAATATTCTATTACCTTGCCTACGCCGCCCTTAACCGAAAGTCTTCTCAATACTTCAAGAATGACGTCCTTAGCGGCAACCCACGGCTGTAAGCTGCCGGTAAGCTCAACCTTAACCACCTTAGGACATGCTATGTAATACGTTCCTCCGCCCATAGCCACAGCAACGTCCATACCGCCCGCTCCTATGGCTATCATGCCGATACCTCCTCCGGTGGGAGTATGGCTGTCCGAGCCTATGAGCGTCTTTCCGGGTATACCGAAACGTTCAAGATGCACCTGATGACAAATACCGTTGCCGGGACGCGAAAAATAAATACCATGCTTTTTACAGACGCTGCCGATAAAACGGTGGTCGTCCGCGTTTTCAAAACCGCTTTGAAGGGTGTTGTGGTCTATATAAGCCACAGAGCGTTCCGTCTTTACTCTGGGTACGCCCATTGCCTCAAATTCCAGATAAGCCATAGTTCCCGTCGCGTCCTGCGTGAGCGTTTGGTCAATACGTATACCTATTTCACTGCCCTTTACCATTTCTCCTTCAACAAGATGCGCGGACAGTA
Organism: uncultured Lachnospiraceae bacterium; assembly: GCA_964634635.1. Lineage (GTDB taxonomy): Bacteria > Bacillota > Clostridia > UBA1381 > UBA1381 > Hominilimicola. The sequence goes on along the minus strand of CAZWMB010000049.1, from coordinate 6,801 downwards.
TTTTTTCGGTTAATGTCAGTCCCATAATTATCTCCTCCGTATTCTCAATATCTGCTTATTATTTTAATACAACCCCTTATATTTGTCAAGAGCCGCGCCGCGCGCTGACACAAACTAAACCTCCGGCATATAATAATACCGGAGGTGTGAAAAATGCTTAATACATATATTTTAACAGCGATTATGCTATTCTGTGTTATCGGAATTTATTTTACCTTGCGTGAAATTATATCAATTTTTTCGAAAAGCAACGCAAAATACAGTATTATTATCGAGGTGACCGACAACGACAGGGATATTGAAGGCATTGTACGCGGTACTGCCGCCGTAAACCCGCGCGGCGAGATAATGCTTGTCCCGCGCTGTAGCGACAATGAAATCAACGAGATAATATATCGTCTCGCGGAGGAATACAGCCTTGTCACAGTCGCCTCGCAAGCTTTTCAACATTATCCCTCCTGAACTGCTCAAACCTATCCTCTTCTATCGCCGACCTTATACGCTCCATAAGCTCGTTATAAAAATATAAATTATGAAGAACGCACAATCTCATTGCGAGCATTTCACCCGCCTTAAATAAATGACGTATATACGCGCGCGTGTAATGCCGACACGTTGGGCAGCGACATTCCCCGTCTATCGGACGCGTATCCAGCTCATATTTACTGTTCAGCAAATTCATTGTTCCGCCTCTGGTGAATATAAACGCGTGGCGCGCGTTACGCGACGCGATTACACAGTCAAAAAAATCCACGCCGCGCGCGACAGACTCTATTATATTTGATGGCGTTCCAACCCCCATTAAATATCTGGGTCTGTCCTCCGGCGCAAACGGAAGCGTCGCGTCCAGAATACGGTACATCTCCTCATGACTCTCTCCTACCGCAAGACCGCCTATCGCGTAGCCGGGCAGGTCAAGCCGCGCTATTTTTTTCATATGCTCAATTCTCAGGTCGTCATACGTGCCTCCCTGGTTTATTCCGAAAAGCATTTGCTCCCTGTTGATTGTATCGTTAAGCGAGTTCAGGCGTTTCATTTCAGCCTTGCATCGCACAAGCCAACGGTACGTTCTGTCGCACGACTGTTTTACATAATCATACGGCGCGGGATTTTCAATACACTCGTCGAACGCCATTGCTATGGTTGAGGCGAGATTGGACTGTATCCGCATACTCTCCTCCGGTCCCATAAAAATCTTGCGCCCGTCTATATGCGAATTGAAGCTTACCCCTTCCTCTCTGATTTTACGCAGTCCTGCGAGCGAAAATACTTGAAAGCCGCCGCTATCCGTTAAAATAGGTCCGTCCCAGTTCATGAATTTATGCAGACCGCCAAGCTGTTTTACAACCTTATCACCCGGACGTAAATGCAGGTGATATGTATTCGACAGCTCTACCTGACAGCCGATTTCCTTTAAATCCATGCTTGAAACCGCGCCCTTTATGGCCGCGATTGTACCGACATTCATAAACACGGGCGTCTGTATTGTCCCGTGTACGGTGTGAAGCTCGCCGCGCCGCGCCAAGCCGTCCGTATGCAGAAGTTTATACATATTTCCTCCTAATAGATATACATCGCGTCGCCGAACGAAAAAAATCTGTATCTTTCCCGTACCGCCTCTGCGTATGCGTCCAGCACATGTCCGCGTCCCGCGAACGCGCTGACAAGCATTATCAAGGTTGATTTGGGCAGATGGAAATTTGTGATAAGCGCGTCAATCACATGAAACTCCTTGCCCGGATATATGAAAATATCCGTCCAGCCTGTATCCTCCGTAATCGGTAAACCGTTTATCCCCGCTGTTTCAAGTACACGCGCCGTCGTCGTGCCGACTGATACAACGCGTTTTCCCGACGCCTTTGTATTATTTACCAAATCAGCAACCGAACGCGGAAGGACGTAAAATTCCGAATGCATCTTATGCTCGGTAATCTCCTCCGTCTTGACCGGACGAAAGGTTCCAAGCCCCACATGCAGCGTCACATAATCTATATTAACGCCCTTGCTCTTTATCTTTTCAAGCAGCTCCGGCGTGAAATGCAGTCCGGCTGTCGGAGCTGCCGCGCTGCCGAGATTTTTGGCGTATACTGTCTGGTATCTGTTTTTATCCTCAAGCTTTTTTGTAATATACGGCGGCAGCGGCATTTCTCCCAAGCGGCCAAGTACCTCTTCAAACACTCCGTCGTACTCAAACCTCACAAGTCTGTTCCCGTCATTGATTATGTCAAACACTTCCGCTTTCAGCTCGCCGTTTCCAAACACAACCCTCGTCCCGACTTTGGCTTTTCGTCCCGGTTTCAATATGACCTCCCAGTCATTGAGCGTATGCTTATGCAGGAGCAAAAACTCAATAACCGCGCCCGTGTCCTCCTTTATTCCGTACAATCTTGCCGGAAGTACCTTTGTATCATTTAAAATCAGCGCGTCGCCCTTATTAAGCTCGTCAGCAATATCATAAAAATGCTTATGCTCAATTTTACCCGTACTCTTGTCAAGCGTCATAAGACGCGACGAGCTTCTGTCGGAGAGCGGCTCCTGCGCAATAAGCTCCTTGGGCAAATTATAGTAAAAATCCGATGTCTTCAAATCAATTACCTCTTTAATATTTCAATCAAAGCGTATTATATCAAAAAAACAGGACTTATGCAACAAAATTTTGCATAAGCCCTTGTTTTTAGTTCTCCGGAACCGTAACATCTCTGAGTGTAATCATAATACCCTCCGCTATTCCCTGCGCCGCCTTTTTCTGATACTCCTCAGTGGTCATTTTGTAAACCTCCTCGGCATTTGTGATAAATCCGACCTCGGTCAGCGCAGCGGGCATATTGCAGCGTCTTGTCACCGCGTGATTGGCTGTCTTGACTCCCCTGTTTGCAGATCCGAGATAATAAAGCATTCTGTTAAGAATGTTTGTCGCGAGCTGTTCGCTGGTGGTACCGTAACTGTCGCCGTTGTTTTCCTCCGAGTACCATACCTCGGTACCGTTCGCCTCCGCCGCGTCGGCGGCGTTTATATGTATACTTACAAATACCGCCGCGTTTTCTTCATTAGCCTGCGCGGGACGCTCCGTGAGAGAGGGCAGCGTGTCGTCAGTCCTTGTCATGGATACAGTATATCCCGCGTCCTCCAAAATAGTCTTAACTCTGTTTGTTATTTGCAAGGTAAGTGTTTTTTCAAGCACCGCGTTACCGTTGAGATAACCGACCGCTCCGCTGTCACTTCCTCCGTGACCGGCGTCAAGCGCTATCAGCTTTGTCTGCGCCGACGCCGCTGTATTTTTATTGCTTACCGACGGTTTTACCGTCGGAGTCGGAGTCGCTGCAGCGCTCTTTGTTTTAACGTCAATAATCAACACATTTCCGGCCGTTTTTTCGATATTGTAGGAGTCAAGGCTTTCAACATCGACAACAATCCTTGCTCTTTCATCATTATCGCCGAGTCTTATAGATGTAACTCCGGAAGCATTTATGTCCATGACATCATTTATAGCGCTTTGGCGCATACCCGGTATGTCTACCACTACCCTTTCCGGAGATGTGAGTACAAAATCGGAATAGCTTGTAAACTCTGTATCCGCTGACACCGTTACTCGCACTTCATTATCACTCTCAATATCATAGCTTACATTTTTTATAAGCGGAACGGGCGCAGACGCAGGCTCGGCTGTCGGTTCAGCGTTTTCATATTCCATCGGCGCCGTTGCGACAACCTCGTCAATGCTTGGCGCCTGATAAATATCCGAAAGAGAATAATCGCTTGAGTCAACCAATATTACGCCGCAATATTCGTCAAAATCTACCTCCAGTCCGATTGTTTCGCTTATAAACCGAACGGGTACCATTGTTTTTGTTTCACCGCCAACCTCTGAAATCAGCTTGGGTACTACATTATCCGGTATGCTTACCCTTTCGCCGTTTATGTACGCCGTATTATCGTTTATGCGAAGCCTTATGTACGCGTCGTCACCGACAATTTCAATAGTCTGCGTATCTCCGATATAATTGACCGTCGCGCCTACCTCCTCAAATATCTCACGCACCGGCACAAGCGCTCTGTCATTAAATATAATAGGCGAGAGCGGCGGGTCAAGCAGTTTATTATTTACAACAAGCGCGTAAACGTCGCCGTTGTACTCATGAGTGCCTCCGTCATACTCCAGCAGCATCGTTTCCGCCGACGCCGCGGTCAAACCGCAAAATAAAAACATAAACAGCGCTATAAATAATATCCGCATTTTTTTCATTTTGCACATCATCTCCTTTTATCCAAAATCCTATACATATTTATGAAGCCTTATCTATTCCGTATACGGAATGTCAAAATGCTCATAAGCAAGTCTTGTGGCTATTCTGCCGCGCGGAGTCCTCGATATAAAGCCGAGCTGCAGCAGGTACGGCTCATATACGTCCTCTATGGTATTGGATTCCTCGCCTATCGTGGCGGCGATTGTGTCCAGTCCTACCGGACCGCCCCCAAAGCTTTCAATCATTGTTCTTATCATACGGCTGTCAATCTCATCCAGTCCAAGCTCGTCAATCTCCATGCTTTTAAGCGCTTCAGCGGCAACCTTATATGTAATTCTGCCGTCATGCTTAACCTGCGCAAAATCACGCACACGCTTTAAAAATCTATTGGCTATTCTCGGCGTGCCTCTTGACCGCGACGCGATTTCACCCGCGCCCTCGTCGTCAATTTCAACCTCCAGCAGTCCCGCGCTCCGTTTCACTATATGCTGTATTTCCTCCACTGTGTAAAGATCCAAACGGCTTATCACGCCGAAACGGTCACGAAGCGGCGCGGTCAACAAACCCGCGCGCGTAGTAGCGCCTATAAGCGTAAACTTCGGTAAATCAATTCGTATTGACTTGGCCGCGGGGCCTTTTCCTATTATAATGTCAAGCGCATAGTCCTCCATGGCGGGATACAGTATTTCCTCAACGGTACGAGACATACGGTGAATTTCATCAATAAACAATATGTCATGCTCCGACAGGTTTGTCAGAATTGCCGCCAAATCCCCCGCTTTTTCTATGGCGGGTCCGGAAGTTATACGAATATTAACGCCCATCTCATTCGCTATTATACTCGCAAGCGTGGTTTTTCCTAATCCCGGCGGACCGTACAGAAGTACGTGGTCAAGCGCCTCGCGTCTGTCTATGGCCGCCTGTATATATACCCGAAGATTGGACTTTACCTTCTCCTGACCTATATATTCGCCGAGTGAGCGCGGACGCAGTCCATACTCAATTTCCGCGTCTTCATTTATAAAATCACCCGCAACAAATCTTTCATCCTCATCAAACAAAGATTCTTACCTCCCATGTTATAACAGACTCGAAAGCGCCTTTTTTATAATTTCCTCAACCGACAGAGAGCCGTCAATCCCTTCGACCGCATTCTTGGCGTCGGCATTGCTGTAACCAAGCGCCACAAGCGCGTTTAACGCCTCACTCAGGCTGTCCGTCATAGGAACGTCCTTTAATCCCGCTAAATCGGCGCTAATATCCGCGTTTTTAAGCTTATCCTTCAGCTCAAGGATAATTCTTTGCGCCATTTTCGAACCCACCCCGGACGCCCGCGTTATCGTCTTCACATCACCCGCGGCGACCGCAAGAGCAAGCTGCGCCGGAGTCGTTACGGAAAGAACGGCAAGCGCCGCCTTCGGTCCTACTCCGGATACCGACAAAAGATTAAGGAACATAGCCTTTTCCTCTGTTGTTGTAAAACCGTACAGCTCCATTACATCCTCACGAACATGTAAATATGTATAAACAGTAAGCTGTTCTCCCGCGTCACAGGAATTCGCGATACTGTTTAACGAAGTATTGATCATATATCCTACGCCGCACGCGTCAACAACTATGTAATTTTCACTTTTTTGTACCAATGTCCCTTTAATATAGTAATACATAGATTTTTTACCTCGTGAGTATATAATACAACAATATTACAATTATGTCAACCTTTGAAATGTTACAAAATTGTTAATTATTTTGTGGAATTTAAATATTTATTTAAAAAATCAGAAAATTTACTAGAAAATTTTACCATATATTTTTTATGTCGGCATGTATTTATTATGCAATTTAGCCGAAAAGTTTATATTTCAATCAGTTTTCATAAATATTACAAAATAATTACAGATACCACAATATATAGTGATTATATAACCGTAATAATACTATTTCACAGTATTTGTTCCTAAAATATTGTTCATTTTGTTTGAATGAGCGTGACATATGGCGAGCGCGAGTCCGTCCGCCGCATCGTCCGGCTTTGGAATAGCGTTAAGTCCGAGCAGCATCTTTACCATTTGCTGTATCTGTTTTTTGTCCGCGCGTCCATAGCCTGTGACAGCCTGTTTTACCTGAAGAGGCGTGTATTCAAATACCGGAACATTTCTGTTCGCCGCCGCGACAAGCAGCGCGCCCCTTGCCTGCGCGACATTTATAGCTGTTTTTTGATTTGAATTGAAAAACAGCTCCTCAATCGCGACAGCGTCAGGCTTGTACCTGTCTATGTAAGCAGTCGTCTCTGAGTATATTTTTTTCAGCCGCTCGACTGTATGCATTCCCGCCGGAGTTGTTATGGCATTGTATTCAAGCGTGCGGAATTTGTTGCCGGCATACTCCACAACGCCTATTCCTACTATCGCGTAACCCGGGTCTATTCCTATTATAGTCATTTCCTTTTGTTCTCCTTTATTTTTCGTCATTTTTGCTATTGAATATACGCAGTATTTGTTGTATAATATAAATCACAATTTATATTTTATAATATTTTAGGAGGAATTGCAACTAT
>CAZWMB010000048.1:0-11445 GCA_964634635.1 uncultured Lachnospiraceae bacterium | reverse complement strand
CCTTCAAAGCCCACAATCTGGCGGTATGTATCGACCAGCGGCTCATATTCCCGGTCCTCCGGCTCCGGTTCACCGAAGACCATCAGGCAGATTTTACTTTACACATAATAACATTCCCTTTCTATAGCATATATTTTTATTGGTTTTTGCTTCCAAATAACTCAATAAAACGTTCTTTTATTTCATTTCCGACGCCTTCAGCAATCGCATCTTCTATTCTATCAAATAAATTCTTTATATGAATAATTTTTTTCCGCCGGCAGATAATAAAAATGTATAAATGCGTTTTGACAGAGGAGTTTAAATTTATGGACTATAAAGCGTTGGCAAAAACAGTTTTAAACGATGTAGGCGGCGAGGAAAATATTATATCATTTACGCACTGCGCCACACGGCTGAGGTTTAATTTAAAGGATGAGGGGAAGGCTGATAAAAAGCGCCTAGAGGGAACAAAAGGCGTTATGGGCGTTGTCAGCAAGGGCGGACAGCTTCAGGTGGTTATCGGCAGCGATGTTCCGAATGTATACCGCGAGCTGAATATGCTGGGTAATTTTGAAGGCGTGAGGTCTGAAAAGGACGAAAATGATGACAGAAGTGTTTTAAGTAAGGTTTTAGACACGGTTGCCGGTATTTTTACTCCTATTATTCCCGCCATTACCGGAGCCGGTATTTTAAAGGCCTTTATGGCTTTGCTTGCGGCTTTCGGATGGATTGACAGGGCCTCTCAGACCTACGGGATTTTATCTGTATTTTCCGACGCGGCGTTTTATTTCCTCCCGTTTTTGATTGCGTATTCCGCCGCGCGCAAATTTAATTGCAACGTCGTTATGGCGATGTCTATCGCGGGAATTATGCTTCACCCCGATTTTATGTCTATGATAAACGACGTTACGGAAACGGGAGAGAGATTAAAATTCATTGGTATTCCGGTTACGCCCGCAACCTATTCGTCATCGGTTATACCGATTATTCTCGCGGTTTGGCTGATGTCCTATGTGGAGCCTTTGGCGGATAAGATATCGCCGAAGCCGGTAAAGTTTTTCACTAAACCGCTTATTACATTAGTGGTTACCGGCGCGATTACCATAACGGTTATAGGACCGCTCGGAACGATTATCGGCGACGGCATTGCGGCGGGCATATCCTTCTTAAATAAATACGCAAGCTGGCTTGTTCCTCTTATAATCGGAGCCGCCACGCCGTATCTTGTTATGACCGGAACGCATTACGGACTTATCCCTATCGGAATTAACAATATTGCCACAGCGGGCTTTGATACGATTATAGGACCGGGTATGCTCGGCTCGAATATTTCTCAGGGCGGCGCGGCGTTTGCGGTTGCGCTGAGGACGAAAAATAAAATTCTGCGTCAGGAGGCGTATTCCTCGGGTATTACGGCGGTTTGCGGGATTACCGAGCCTGCGCTCTACGGAGTGAATTTAAAGCTTAAAAAGCCGCTGATTGCGGTAAGCATAGGCGGCGCGGCGTCGGGACTGTATTTGGGAATTATGGGCGTCGGTCGCTATACCTCGGGTTCCCCGGGTCTTTTGGCGCTGCCGGGATATATCGGCACAGAGGGCTTTACAAATATTATAAACGCGGTTATAGGCAGCGCGATTGCGCTGGCGGTTTCGTTTATTGCGGCGCTGATTATAGGCTTTGACGACCCGCAGGACAGCGGAGAGTCACCGGATACCGTTGATAACTCGAAGGAGAGCGCGGGTGTAAAGGGCGCGGGCGTAAAAAGCGAGGTTCTCTGCGCGCCCGTAAAAGGAAAGGTAATTCCCATAGAGGAGGTGGCGGACCCCACGTTTGCGGAAAAGATTTTAGGCGACGGCGCGGCGATTATTCCGGATACGGGATTGATTGTCTCTCCGGCAGACGCGGCTGTGGATACTATGTTTGATACAAATCACGCCGTAAGCCTTGCCACGGACGGCGGCGCGGAGCTGCTTATCCATGTCGGAATTGATACCGTAAAGCTTAACGGAAAGCATTTTAAGGCGATGGTGAAAAACGGTGATAGGGTAAAAGTCGGACAGCCGCTTATTGAATTTGACCTCGATGGGATTAAGGCCGAGGGGTATGACACAACCACGTCAATTGTTGTTACCAACTGTAAGGATTATGCGGGAATAGAGAGAAAAGACGGCGACGCCGCAGAAAAAAAGCCGTTTTTAGAGCTGAAGGGAGAATGATTTATGGAAAGTAAATTTCCGAAGGATTTTTTGTGGGGCGGAGCGCTCGCCGCAAATCAGTGCGAGGGCGCGTATAACGAGGACGGAAAAGGGCTGTCCGTGCAAGATGTTATGCCGCGCGGAATACGCGGCGGGATAACCGAAGCGCCGACGGAGGATAATTTAAAGCTTGAGGGCATAGATTTTTACCATCGCTATAAAGAGGATATTAAGCTGTTTGCGGAAATGGGCTTTAAGGTTTTGAGAACTTCAATCGCGTGGAGCAGGATTTTTCCCAACGGTGATGATGAAAAGCCTAACGAAAAGGGCTTGGAGTTTTATGACAGCTTATTTGACGAATGTTTAAAATACGGCATACAGCCGCTTGTTACCCTGTCGCATTACGAGCCGCCTCTGATGCTTGCCAAAAAATACAACGGCTGGTCGGATCGCCGCTTAATCTCGTTTTTTGAACGGTATGCCGAAACGGTATTCAGGCGTTATAAGAACAAGGTAAAATATTGGCTGACGTTTAACGAGATTAACGCCGTATTAAAGGCGCCGTTTATGTGCGGGGCGATTTTAACCGATAATGACAAGCTTACGCCGTCACAGCTGTATACGGCAATGCATCATCAGCTCGTGGCAAGCGCGTCCGTGACAAAAATATGTCATGAGATTATTCCGGACGCGAAGGTGGGCTGTATGATTTTGGGCGTAACCGTATATCCGCTTACGCCGTCGCCCGACGACGTTATAAAAACAATGCTTCGCGACAGGGAGACTTACCAGTTCGCTAATGTTCACGCAAGGGGAAAATATCCGGAATATCTGCTCAGATACTTTGAAAAAAATAATATTCGGGTGGATATTACGGACGAGGATAAGGAAATTTTAAAAAATACCGTTGATTTTATTTCCTTCAGTTATTATTCAAGCATATGCGAAAGCGCAGGGGAAAAGGCGGATAAGACGGGCGGAAATCTGAGCAAGGGCTTTATAAATCCGTATCTTAAATCAACGGACTGGGGCTGGCAGATTGACCCGCAGGGACTCAGATATACGCTTACAAGGCTCTATGATATGTATTCTCTGCCGCTGTTCATTGCGGAAAACGGTCTTGGAGCGGAGGACGTATTGCTTGATAGCCCCGGCGGCGGTAAAACGGTAAATGACGATTACAGAATCGATTATCTGAACGCGCACCTTGTCGAGGTGGAAAAGGCGATTGACGACGGTATTCCCGTTATGGGCTATACCTCGTGGGGGTGCATAGATATTGTAAGCGCGTCTACGGCGGAGATGAGGAAACGCTACGGCTATATTTATGTGGATCGTGACGATGACGGAGAGGGAACCTTTAACCGCTATAAAAAGAAATCCTTTGAATGGTATAAAAAGGTGATTGAAACAAACGGGGAAACGCTCAGGCGATAACCGAAAGCGCGGGAACAAAGGTTTTAAACTCAGCGTACGGTTATAAATTTCAGCTCCGAAACGCGGATACCCGTTGAGCATATTGTCTGCATTAGGTAATACAGCTTTTGATTTTTCCTGCTTTGCGCGGCTTGCAGCAGCCGTTCATACTCCGCTTTTGTCAGTTCCTTTTCGGTTTTTGAAAATATCTGACGCCGGATTTTTACGTCTTTAATCCTGCAGTCGCACCGCCCGCAAAACGTGAAAAAGCTGTTCAGCGACGACAGACGCGAGTTGACCGTCGCGGGAGCGTATTTTGAGATAAGGCTCCGCTTGTACTCCAAAACGGAGCTTTTGCTTATTTCCCTTCCGCCGAGCCACTCCGCGAACGCCGCCGCGCCGCTTACGTATTTTTCTACCGTGTTTTCCGCCTTTTCCTCCCCAATCAAAAATTTTTCAAAATCCTTAACCGATTTGTCTGTGATTTTTTTCATATTTAACAACTCCTCCGTAATATATTTTACCATTATCAAAATACATATCCGCGAGGTTGTCAATATTTCGCGAGAAAAAAGGACGCCCGATAACGTCCTTTAAAATTAGATTCACGTGTTTATTTTCCGAAAAATTCCTTCGCGTAGTATACGGACGAAAGCGCGTCGCGACAATACTTGTCCGCGCCTATCATATCCGCATACTCCTGCGTCAGCACCGCGCCTCCGACCCACACCTTAACGTCAAGCTTTGCCTCGCGTATCGCGCGTATGGTTTCCTCCATGCTCACAACCGTGGTGGTCATAAGCGCGGACAGTCCGCACAGATGTATGTCGCCCTCGCGCAGCGCCTCCACAATAACCTCCGGCGGTACGTCCTTGCCGAGGTCAATAACCTCGTAGCCGTAGTTTTCGAGCAGTACCTTTACAATGTTTTTACCTATGTCGTGTATGTCGCCCTTTACCGTCGCGACGGCTATCTTGCCCTTGCTCTCCTGTTTCGTGCCGGTTCTTTTCGTATATTCCTTTATAGCCTCAAACGCGCTGCTTACCGTTTCCGCGCTCATCATAAGCTGAGGCAAAAACATTTTCCCCTTTTCAAATTCACGTCCTACAACGTTCAGCGCGCCGACAAGAGTATTGTTTATAATATCCATGGGATCGGTTGTTTCAAGCTGTCTGACCGTTTCGCCGTACGCGCGGTCCCTGAGTCCCTTGACGATTATGTCAAAAAGCTCGTTCCTTTCCTCCGCGCTCTCCTCCGTGTCTGTCGCGCGTATTACCGTCGTCCGGAATTTTGTTCCGGCGTACGTATTTACGTACTCCCGACAGTCCTTGTCATAACAGGACAGCGCCATGTACGCACGGTACGTATTTATCATCGTTTCCGCGCAGGGGTTTATTATGCACGCGTCCAGTCCGCTCAGGAGCGCGAGCGCAAAAAACGTGCCGTTGACTATTTCACGCCTCGGCAGTCCGAACGATATATTGGACACGCCAAGCGTGGTACGCAGTCCAAGCCGGCTCTTTATGAGCGACAGCGCCTTAAGCGTTTCGGCAGACTCCTTCTGCTGCGCGGAAATCGTAAGCGTCAGCGCGTCCATAACAAGATTTTTAGGCTTAATTCCATAATCCGCCGCGCGGTTTTTTATATGCTCCGCTATCCTGACTCGCTGTTCCGCCTCCGGCGGAATTCCGTCCTCGTCAAGACATAAGCCGACCAGTACTCCTCCGTATTTTTTTACGATGGGCATAATCGCCCGTATGCTCTCCTCCTTGCCGTTGACCGAATTGACCATCGGCTTGCCGTTGTATATACGCAGAGCGCGCTCAACTGTTTTCGGGTCGGAGCTGTCAATCTGGAGCGGCAGATTAACAGCCGCGCTGACCGCCTTTACCGCGCGCTCCATAACGGCGCGTTCGTCAATCTCCGGCAGTCCGACGTTTATGTCAAGTATATGCGCTCCCGCGTCGCGCTGAGCGAACGCCTCATTTAAAATATAGTCAATATCGCCCTCGCGCAGAGCCTCCTTAAACTTTTCTTTACCCGTCGGGTTAATACGCTCTCCGACAATCACCGGCGCGTCTCCAAGCACAACAGTCTTTGAGTACGACGCGACTACGGTAATGTTTTTCTCCTCCACAACCGGCTTATACTTCGAGCATACCTTTACAAGCTGTCTTATATGCTCCGGAGTGGTTCCGCAGCAGCCGCCCAGCACGCTCACTCCCAGACGCGCTATATCTTCGCACTGCTCCGCGAACATTTTCGGCGTGACATTATATACCGTTCTGCCGTTTTCAATCACCGGAAGTCCGGCGTTGGGCTGCGCCATTATGGGTATTGAGGACGCCTCGGCAAGCTCCGCCGTCATTTCATATATCTGCTCGGGACCGAGACCGCAGTTTATACCCACGCAGTCTACGTCCAGTCCCTCCATAACCGCCGACATAACCCTGACGTTTCCGCCGGTCAGCGTCTTGTAATTCTCGTCAAAGGTCATTGTACAGAATATAGGCAGCGAGGTATTTTCCTTCACGGCGAGCGCCGCCGCCTTCGCCTCCAGCGTATCCGACATTGTTTCAATTATAACGAGGTCCGCGCCGCATTTTTCAGCCGTACGCGCGATTTTTGAAAACGCGCCGCAGCACTCGTCAAACGACAGCGCGCCTAAAGGCTCCAGCAGCTTGCCGCACGGTCCCATGTCGAACGCGGTAAAGCGCGGCTTGTCGGGCGTGGAATAGGAGCTTACGGCTTTCCTCGCCGCGCCCGCGGCGGCGGCAATTACCATGTCCGGACTTACGTCCGACTCAAATTTCAGCGGATTGACGCCGAAGGTATTCATTGTAATTATATCCGCGCCCGCGTCGAGGTACTCGTTGTGTATTTTTTCTATCAAAGCCGGGTTTGTAATATTCAAAAGCTCCGGTATTTCTCCGGCGCTCATTCCGTTGCTTTGCAGCATGGTACCCATTCCGCCGTCAAAAAACAGCAGACGCTTACCCAGTAATTCACGTATATCGCTCATTTAATTTATCTCCTGAAATAAACTGTTTATAACGGTGACAATCCTCGCCGCCGTATCCGGCTTATTCATAGTGTAAAGATGTATGCCGTCGACATCATTGGACACAAGGTCGGTAATCTGGTCAACCGCATACGCTATACCCGCCTGTTTAAGCGCCGTCGGATTGTCCTGATACTTCGCAAGCATACGGGTGAACTTGGACGGCATTGACGCGCCGCCGGAAAGTATTGCCATGCGCTGTATCTGTCCCGCGTTTGTAAGCGGCATAATTCCCGCTGTGATAGGCTTTGTTATACCCTTCTTTACCGCTCTGTCACGAAAGGCGTAGAACGCGTCATTGTCAAAAAACATCTGAGTCACCAAAAAGTCAGCTCCGGCGTCTATCTTGATTTTTAAAATGTCAAGATCGGCGTCGACGTCAGGCGACTCCGGATGGCGCTCCGGATAGCACGCGCCGCCTACGCAGAAACCGCCGTACTCCCTGATTGCCCCGACAAGCTCGCTCGCGTAAGAAAAGCCCGGAAACAGCTCGCCGTCATAATCGCGCGGTCTGTCGCCGCGCAGGGCGAGTATGTTCTCAATGCCGAGCGCCCTGTATTCGTCAAGCTTATTTTTTATGTCCTCCCTCGTGCTCGCAACACAGGTAAGATGCGCGAGCGCGGGTATGGACAAATTACTTTTCAGGTGGGAGGCGATTTGCGCCGTATTTTTTGAGTTACCGCCTCCCGCGCCGTAGGTGACGCTCATGTAGTCCAACGGAAGCGCGGACAGCTTGTCCACCGCGTCTATGACGCTTTCAAGTCCGGAGGTCTGCTTCGGCGGGAATACCTCGAACGATAAAACCGGTTTCTTTGATGCGAATATATCCTTTATAAGCATTTCTGTATCTCCTTTCAGGCTGTGCGGTTATACAGCGCGTCCGACAGCCGCGCAAATTCCTCAAGCGACAGCGTTTCACCGCGGCGCGCCGGCTCTATATCAAGCTTTACAAGTATGTCCGACAGCTCCGGCTTAGGTATCGCGAAAAACGAGCAAAGACAGTTTAAAAGCGTTTTCCGTCTTTGCGAGAACGCCGCCTTTACGGTGCGGAAAAACATCCGCTCGTCCAGTACCTGTACCGACGGCTTGTCCGGCATCCGCATTTTGAGTACGGCGCCGTCCACCTTCGGCGGCGGAACAAAAAGAGACGCGGGAACGTCGGCGATTATTTCAGGCTTCGTATAGTACCGGCACATTACAGTAATCGCGCCGCAGTCCTTTGAGCCGCACTCGGCGCACAGTCTCCGCGCTACCTCCTTCTGTACCATAACGACTATATTGCTTACGGGCAGTCTTTCCTCAAGCAGCTTTGTGATAACCGGAGTTGTGATGTAGTACGGCAGATTTGCCGCTATACTTACCTTACCGCCGCCGAACTCCTTATGAATAATCTGCTTCAGGTCAAGCTTCATCACGTCGCCGTGAATTATTTTTATATTGTCATAGCCGCCGAGAGTAAATTTAAGCACGTCCAAAAGACGTTCGTCCAGCTCTATCGCCGTCACCCTTCGGGCGCGCTCGGCGAGCGCCGCCGTAAGAGTACCGAAGCCCGGACCTATCTCAATAACTCCGCAGTCCTGTCCGACGGCGTCCGCAATATTGTCAAGCGTTTCGCGTGAGGTCAGAAAATTCTGACCCAGACTCTTTTTAAATGTAAAACCGAATTGGCTGCATATGTTCCTTATAACAGCCGGAGAGGTTAAATCCATATACGTATCTCCCATGTATTTTATAGCGTTATTATATATCATACGGCGGAGATAGTCAATACAGTAAATGCTCAATCAATATTTTAACGCCGATTAAAATCAGTACCGCTCCGCCCGCTATTTCCGCCTTACCGCCCAGGGCGGCGCCGAATTTTTTACCGATAAACACGCCCGCAAAAGAAAACGCAAACGCCGTGACGCCTATCATAAGCGACGAAAAAATCACCGGCGAGCCGACGGCGGCGAGCGACACTCCGGCGGCGAGCGCGTCGATACTCGTCGCCACAGCCATTAAGAGCAGCGTCGTTATTTTCAGCGGGTTGCGCGGCAGCTCGCGCGTCTCAAACGCCCCCCTTATCATGTTCACTCCAAGAAAAAACAAAAGTCCGAACGCAATCCAGTGGTCAATACTCTTTATACGATCGGCGGAGAAGCCGGATATAAAATTGCCGGCGCAGGGCATTAAAACCTGAAACGCTCCAAAAAACAAGCCTATTTTCAGCGCGTCGGACATCCTTATATCCTTTATAAGCATACCGTCGGTCACCGCGACCGAAAACGCGTCCATCGCGAGCGCGGCGGCAAGCAGCATAAGCGATACGGCTCCCATACAATCACCTCATAGTGATTATATTCATCCGCCGAAAAAATCATAACCGCCGGTTCACACGCCGATTATTACAATTTGCATTGGAATATATTTTTCCGTGTTTTTAACTGTTGACGGACATTCCGAGCCCAAAATCGTTTACAAAAAAGCGCGGCTTCAGTTTACCGCGGCGTAAAACTGAATAATTATCTGAATTTTGTAAAGATAAATTTGCAAAAACGGGCGTGCAGTACTATGTAACGTCTAAAGCTTGATGTCGAAATTCGTAGGGGACGGCGGCCCCTGCAAAACGCCAAGCCACAGATGTTACATAGCAGTAGGGACGGATACTGTACGCTTTTGCGGTTTTTTATATTTGCACTCCGTTACACGTATCGGATAATCGCAATAATAGCTCCGAGCAGCGCGCCGCCGAATACCTCAATAGGCGTATGACCGAGCAGCTCCTTCAGCTTTTTCTCGGTACGCACAAAATCCGCCTTTGATATACTGTCCACAAGCTTATTTAATATTACAGCCTGCTGACCGGCGCTGCGCCGTATACCCGCCGCATCGTACATGACCACAAACGCGAATACAACCGATACAGCGAAAATGACACTGTCAAAGCCTGATGTAAACCCGACTGACATCGCAAGCGCAACCACAAAAGACGAATGTGAACTCGGCATTCCTCCCGAGCCTAATATACGCCTGAAATCAATTTTCTTATCCCAAGCCAGCGCCACCTTTAAAATCTGTGCTATAAGCCAGCCCAATACGGCTGTCCACAGCACGGAATTATCCATAAGCTGCTTTAAATAATCCATTTATATCTCCTATTTATTTCTGTTTGTCAGGCTGTCGGTAAGGTTTATCAGAAAGTCCGCTCTGTTTCCGAATATGTCCAGCGCGCGTTTCGCGTTTTCGGAGTACTGCGCCGCCATATCCCGCGACCCTCCAATACCGAAAAGCTTAACGTAAGTACTCTTACCCGCCTCGGCGTCCGAGCCTGTTGTTTTCCCTAAAGTCTTCTCGTTTCCCGCCGCGTCCAGAATATCGTCCTGTATCTGGAACGCTATACCCAGATTTTCCGCGAAAGCCTCAGCCGCCGACAATTCCTTTTCCGACGCGTCCGCCATAAGCGCTCCTATAACGCACGCGCTCTTTATTATGGCTCCGGTTTTATTGAGATGCAAATATTTAAGCTCCTCGGCTGTAATATCTCTG
Source organism: uncultured Lachnospiraceae bacterium (assembly GCA_964634635.1). Lineage (GTDB taxonomy): Bacteria > Bacillota > Clostridia > UBA1381 > UBA1381 > Hominilimicola. The sequence continues at coordinate 1,263 of CAZWMB010000048.1, read as the reverse complement.
CCCTCGCTTTCCATATCCACAACCTGACCGCCTATCATGCCCTCGGCGCCGGAGGAACGCGCCAATATGTTTAGCGCTTTCAGTATACGCGCGCTGTCCGTTCCGTCATAGTCGGACGCTATCTCGAACGCGCGGTTTAACAGCGCGTCGCCGGCAAGGATAGCCATTGCCTCCCCGAATTTTATATGACTGGCCGGAATACCGCGCCTTAAGCTGTCATTATCCATTGCCGGCAAATCATCATGAATAAGCGAATAGGTATGTATCATTTCCATTGCGCACGCAAACGGCATGACCGCGTCCTTGTCGCCGCCGCACATTTCACACACGCTTAGCATCAAAATCGGGCGCAGTCTTTTTCCGCCCGCGAACACACTGTAACGCATCGCCTCATATATGCTTTTCTGCGGATTGTTCTTCTCTCTTAGATACTCGTCAAGACGCGCGTCCACAAGCGCGGTCATTTCCGCAAGCTTATTCTTCATTTACAAAGTCCTCTTTTACCATTTCCCCATTCTCGTCAGCCATTAGCACGGACACCTTTTTTTCCGCGCTGTCAAGCATTTTTTGACAACTTTTTGACAGCTTTATTCCCTTTTCAAAAAGCTCCAGCGATTCGTCCAGCGACGCGCCGCCTCCCTCAAGGCGGTCGACTATATCCTCCAGTTCCGATATGGATTGCTCAAAAGTCTTTTTCTCAGCCATTTTTATTCTCCTTTCACCTCACAGCGCTTACTTCCGTCCTGCATACGAAGTGTGAACTCCATACCCTCCGTCAGCTCGCTGACACTTCTTATAACGGCTCCGTCCTCTCTTGTGGGAATTGAGTAGCCTCTCGCAAGCGTATGCAGCGGACTTAAAGCGTCCAGCTTGCCCGCTCTTTCCGCAAGCTGTTTTCTCATAGACATGGTTTTTATTTTAAAACCGTTCTCTACGGACCGCGTAAGCGAGTCCAGTCTTTGATTGCAGTCGTCAATCCTTTCCTTAGGCGAACGCATTTTAAAGCGGTTTAATAAAAGTCTTCCGCTCTCTATACGCTGCGCGACATTCGTCGACATACGGTTACGGTCGCCGTCGAGTCTGTTTCTCAGCTCAATTGCCGACGGTACCGCTATTTCCGCCGCCGCTGACGGCGTCGGCGCTCTCAGATCCGCGGCAAAATCTGCGATTGTAAAATCTGTTTCATGACCTACCGCGGATATGACCGGTATACGCGAGGCGGCAATGGCGCGGACGGTAATCTCCTTGTTGAACGCCCACAAG
>CAZWMB010000047.1:0-12458 GCA_964634635.1 uncultured Lachnospiraceae bacterium | reverse complement strand
CTAGGCCGCCCTGTTTTTGTTTTTCGGACGGATAATATCCTCCCGATAGTTTTTGAAAATTTTTTATTGACAATCAGTCAAGCTCAAGAATTTCCTTGAAAAAGTCAGCCGGAACATATGTAAGATCATTTATAATTTCCGGCGCGGCGCTCAGCGCGACAGGAGCCATTCTGCCTTTAACATAGCTGTTTTCGCCGATTTGCAGACTGTACTTACCGTTATTTATCATAATCTGTTTAAGCTCGCCGTCCCACTCGACCGTGAAACCGTTTTCCTCCGCCGCGGCGCGCAGCGGATACAGCTTGATACCGTCCTCATTGACAATATAATCATAACCCTCCGGCGCGACGTCGGATATAGCCATAATATCCCCCTGCACAAGAGTTGTCGGTATATTTCCCGCCTCGTATTGCTCCTCCGCGATAACCGAAACTCCCGAAGCCGTTATTGCCGCAAGTGTTAATGTCATAATTAGAAATTTTTTCATTTACGTTTCTCCTTTCTGTTACGCAATTGCTGCTTTATGTATTATTAGACGGGCTGTTTTTTTATTTTGTTCCAAAAAAACATGAATTTTCTTTACGGGCTTATAAAATATAAAATTATGTTTATAATATGTATGTATCAATAATTATTTATTGGAGGGAATAAAATGAAAAGAATAAAATTAATTTTATTATCAATGCTTGCCGTATCAATGCTTACTTCCTGCGGAACAGGCTCTGACAAAACAACAGCTTCTCCGTCGCCCACGGCGACAACAAGCAGCGGCAACGTGGACAATGGCAGCGACGGTTCAATCTCAGATACCGCTGAAGATATGACCGATGAGGCAGGTAACGCGGTCAAGGATGCCGGAGACGCGGTCGGCGACGCCGCGACTGACATTATAGACGGCGCTGACAACGCAGTCAACGATGTAACGGGCGCAAACGATACAAATAACAACAACGGCTGACACAAAAAAGACTTTTAAAGCGTATCGCTTTAAAGGTCTTTTTACTTATCCTCTCAAACGCATATATTTTGGAAAATGGTTTTTCAGCACGCCGCCCGACGCCTTTCCCCACCCAAGCGGGAAACCGTCTGCCGTCACGGCGCACCAGCCGCTTTTATCACATCGCAGCGTATCGCCGGTTATATATTTCCTTGCATCGTCGCTGTCTGACGCGAGGTCGACACGGTTTATAAAGTCCTGCGCCTTCAGAGCAAGGCAAAGCGCGTGCGACGGCTCAAATCGGTTCTTGCGGCAGACGCCGAGATGCAGTCCGGCGCGTACAACCCTGATTTTGTCAATATCAATACCGTCAGGTATAAGATACAAATTTTCACCGAACATGCGCATTTTTCCTTCAAGCGTCCTATTCAGAAACTCATGCTCAAAGGCGCGGTACAGCTCATCCTCGGGTTCCTGTCCGTTCGGCGCCTTTTTCTTCGCCGCGTCCGAGTCGCCGTCAAGACTGTGAAACAACGCCAGAAAATGTCCCTCGCCCTTATGCCTGTGAGGAAAAATACGTCTTGCCGCGGACATGTCATAATCCGATCCGGACCAGTCCGTACGTCCGCCGGACAGCATATCAAGACCGGGTATACCGGACATTTCCACATTGTAGCGGTCAAGCAGATACGCGCATACCCGCTCGTTTTCCTCAGGCGCAAATGTACAGGTGGAGTAAACAAGGTACCCGCCGCCGCGCAGCATTCTCATGGCGCAGTCCAGAATGTGCTTTTGCCGCGCCGCGCACGACAGCGTATGCTCAACGCTCCACTCGTCCGCCGCCCGCGGCTCCTTACGAAACATTCCCTCTCCGCTGCAGGGCGCGTCCACTATTATTTTGTCAAAAAAACACGGAAACCTCTCCGCGAGCCGCTGCGGCGTTTCGTTTGTAACCACGGCGTTTGTTATGCCAAAGCGCGCGATGTTGTCCGACAGAACAGCCGCGCGGCTTTTTATTATCTCATTCGCCACAAGTATTCCGCTGCCGCCGAGCTTTTCACCAAGGCGCGTTGCTTTACCGCCCGGCGCGGCGCAAAGGTCAAGCACTCTGTCATCCCTACATACGGGCAGCGCCTCCGCCGCCGACATCGCGGACGGCTCCTGAAAGTAAAACAATCCTGCCAGATGATATGGATGATTACCTGAAATACGCGTTTTGTCTGTATAAAAACCGCTCTCGCACCACGGAACACGTTTGGGATAATTAAGCGTCCTTATAAGCGCCTCCGCCGCGCCCTCCTTGAGCGTGTTTATCCTAAGTCCGGTAAATACCGGCGATTTGTCCATAGACGTTTCAAAGTCAGCGTACTCGTCGCCAAGCATGGTCCGCATACGCTCTCTGAATTCTTCGGGCAGCCTCATGCCGCGCTCCTCCTTTATCATAGCTTAAAACCGTTCTCCCATGCCGCCGCGTCAACCGCCCTTCGCGCAGCGCGCAGATAAATTGCGGTTTGCGGATTTGCAAGCATAGTATACTGTTGTATTCTATCCGCTCTTATTCGGCAGCTGAGCGATAATAATTGCCGCGAGCATAATAACGCAGCCGATTATACCGCGCGCCGACAACGCTTGTCCCAAAATCAGCCACCCCCCGATAACGGATACGCATGATTCCATACTCATAATAATCGCCGCCACAGTGGGATTTTTCAGGTTACGCTGACCTATAATCTGTAATGTATACGCAATTCCGCCCGAAAATACTCCGGCGTACAGCAGCGGCAGCCATGACAGCCGTATGCTGTCGGGAGAAACCGTTTCCGTCGCCAGCATTGGCGGCGCCGCCACCGCGGATGCGGCGGCGAATTGCAGACATGACAGATTGTATACGTCCGCGCGCGTCGAAAAATGCGAGACAGCCATTATCTGTACAGTGAATATGACAGCGCATAAAAATTCATAAATATCGCCCTTATTTATTGTAAAGCTTTCGTTTACGCACAGCATATATACTCCGACAACCGCCAGAGCAACCGCCGAAATAATGCGTTTTCCGCATTTTTTGCCTATAATACGTCCGGCAATCGGTATCATGATTATGTACAGCGCGGTTATAAATCCCGCCTTGCCGGCTGTTGTGTACATAAGCCCGTACTGCTGAAGGCAGGTTGCCGCTCCGAGCGTCGCGCCGCATATAATGCCGCCTTTAAGCAGTGTTTTTATGTCCGAATTTCTTTTATGCCTTACAAGCACGACGATAAAAAGCGCCGCGGCGGCTATAACGTATCTCAAAAATGTAAAGGCAAACGGTCCCAGCGTTTCCATGCCCGCGCTCTGCGCCACAAATCCCAGACCCCATATTGCCGATACCGTCAAAAGGATAGCCGAACCGCGTAAATCCGATGCTCTCATATTATCACCGCCTGCGTAAGAATTAAAATTTTTGAAAATTTTATCATAAAATTTGATTTTTGTCCACTACTTCTATTGACTTTTTCGTAATTTTATAATACACTTTTATAGTAATAAATTTTAAGTGAAAGGAAGATAATCACAATGAAAAAGGTATTATCGGTTATTTTAGCCGCGGCAATGTTGCCGGCGGCGATATTTCTGACCTCCTGCGGAGGAAATGACGACAATATACTTACAATGGCGACAAACGCTCAGTTCCCTCCGTATGAATATTATGACGGAGACAAGATTGTCGGCATAGACGCGGAAATCGCCGAAGCAATTGCGGAAAAGCTCGGTATGACTCTCCGGATTGAGGACGTTGAGTTTGACTCGGTTCTCGCGGGCGTGCAGTCGGGCAAGTATGACATGGGCGCGGCAGGTATCACGGTTACAGAGGACAGACTTCAGACAATGGACTTTACCGACAGCTACGCTACGGGAATTCAGTCCATCATCGTGAAGGAGGACTCGCCGATTACTTCAATTGACGACCTTCTCGCGGATGGCGCGGCGTATACGGCCGGCGTACAGCTAAGTACAACCGGCGACATTTACGCGACCGACGATTTAGGCTCCGACAGAGTCGCGGAGTACCAGACAGGCGCGGACGCGGTATCGGCGCTTATAAGCGACAAGGTTGACTGTGTAATTATTGACAATGAGCCGGCGAAATCGTATGTGGCGGCGAACGAGGGTCTTAAAATTCTCGATACGGCGTATGCCGAGGAGGAGTACGCCATCTGTACGGCAAAGGGCAGTAAGCTTATCAAGGATATAAACGAGGCGATTGCGGAGCTTAAGGCTGACGGCACAATCCGGTCAATACTTGACAAATATATATCTGCCGAGTAATTCAAACGGCGGCGGCAAGGGCGCTGATTAAAAGCAAATCAGCGCCTTTGTTTTTTAAACAGGGATTTTGAGTAAGGAGGGAAAACGGACGTGAGCAATTGGTCAGACAATTTGCGCAGTCAGTTTATACTGAATTTTGTCACAAAGGACCGTTGGAGAAATATCACAACCGGTCTTTGCAATACTGTTATCATAACGCTTGGCGCGGCAATTATCGGTATCGTATTGGGAATGATTGTCGCGGCGGTAAGAACCACATATGACAAGAACAGGGAGGCTATGGCGCGAAACGGTAAGCTCGGCTATGCTGTCATGACGTTCCTAAACGGCGTATGCAAGGTATATCTTACCATTTTGCGCGGTACGCCTGTGGTTGTTCAGCTTTTGATTATGTACTTTATCATATTCGGCTCCGCAAAAAACGGCGTTATGGTGGCAATAATAGCCTTCGGTATCAATTCCGGCGCGTACGTGGCGGAGATTTTCAGAGGCGGCATTATGTCGATTGACAACGGTCAGCTTGAGGCCGGACGGTCGCTGGGCTTTAATTATGCGCAGACAATGATGTACATAGTTATGCCGCAGGTATTCAAGGCGATACTGCCGACGCTCTTAAACGAGTTTATAGCGCTGCTTAAGGAGACCTCAGTCGCGGGATATGTCGGAATTACCGACCTTACGCGCGGCGGTAATATAATCCGCGGCGCTACCTTTTCCGCGTTTATGCCTCTTATTGCGGTGGCGCTTATTTATCTGGTTATAGTAATGGCGTTGACACGGGTTGTGGGTATAATAGAAAGGAGGCTGAGGAGAAGTGAGCGGTAACAGCCTTATACAGGTGCGCGGACTGAAAAAGCATTATAATGACGGCTCCGTGCGCGCGCTTGACGGTATAGACACGGATATAAGAAACGGCGAGGTTGTGGTAATCATAGGCCCGTCAGGCAGCGGTAAATCCACTTTTCTGCGCTCTCTTAACCTCCTTGAGCCGCCGACCTCGGGTTCTATTATATTTGACGGTGAAGACATAGCCGCCAAACACATAAATATAAACAAGCATCGTCAGAAAATGGGTATGGTGTTTCAGCATTTTAATCTGTTTTCCAATATGACGGTCTTACGTAACATGACGATAGCGCCTATAAAGCTAAGAGGTCTTTCGTCCGAGAAAGCTGAGGCGAAGGCAATGGAGCTTTTGCGCCGTGTCGGGCTGGAGAACAGGGCGGACGCGTATCCGTCGCAGCTTTCGGGCGGACAAAAGCAAAGGATTGCCATAGTGCGCGCGCTGTGCATGGAGCCGGAGGTATTGCTGTTTGACGAGCCGACCTCCGCGCTTGACCCGGAAATGGTCGGCGAGGTTCTGGATGTAATGAAAAAGCTTGCGGGGGACGGTATGACAATGGTTGTTGTGACGCATGAAATGGGATTTGCCCGCGAGGTAGGCAGTCGGGTTATATTTATGGCTGACGGAGTTATTGTCGAGGAGGGTACGCCGTCGGAAATATTTGACAATCCGAAAAGCGAAAGATTAAAAGGATTTCTGGCAAAGGTTTTATAAGACAAAACCGAGCTGTACCTTCTTAAAATGACTGTTGACGATTATGACGGCCTGTGTGAAATTTTACGGGACAAGCGGACGATGTACGCCCGCGAGCGCACGGCGCCGTACGAAGAGGCGCGGTAGTGTAAAACCGCGTTCTCTTTTTTTGTTATTATAACGTACGGGTTAATCCATAAGCCATTTCATTTTCCGCGCGGTAGCGCGAGCCATTATTTTTTCAAGTTCCTCACGGTCGCCCGCGGCGATCGACCGCTTTATTTTTTCAAGACTTTGCTGCGTTTCGTCAATACGTGCGCAGAGGGCGTCCTTGTTTTCGGTGAACAGCTCGCTCCACATCCGCGCGTTTATAATAGCGACGCGCGTACAGTCACGCAGCGACCCTGCGCTGAAAAATGTCGAGCGCTCAATCATGGGGTTGTCGCACAGCGCGACGGCGACGACATGCATAAGCTGACTGGTATACGCGATAATCGCGTCATGTTCTTCGGGCGTAGTGGTAACGATATGCTTACAGCCGATATATTCCGCCAAATCCCTTATAAGCGCGATATTTTCGGGCTTATTTTTCTTTGTCGGCGTTATAATAAAGGACGCGCGATTAAACAGCGTGTCAGTCGAGCTTTGGTATCCGCCGACCTCGCGGCCTGCCATAGGGTGCGCGCCGATAAAGTCAACGTCGTCCGGCAGGATTTTTCCAAGCTCCTCGACCATAAAGCTTTTCACTCCGGACACATCGGTTATCACTGCGTTGGATTTTATGTGTGAAAGATTATTGCGTACCGTATCAACGTTAAGCTGCGGATAAAGGCACAGTATAATTAAATCAGCGCCGTCCATTGCCTCGCCGGGCGAGGAACAGCCTTCGTCGATAGCTCCGTCCTGCTTTGCCAAAAGAAGCGTTTCCGCTGTGCGGTTGTAGGCGGCTATTGTACAGTTACGGAAACCGCGCAGCCGACGCGCTATTGAGCCGCCGATAAGTCCTAAACCGATTATTGCAATTTTCATTGATTTTCACTCCGTTTTCAGTATTTTATCCTTGTCGCCGATTTCATTATATCTTTTTTTATCGGTGATTTCAATTACATATATATTACAATTTTAGATTTCCGTGACAAAAGCATATAAAATATTGACATTTTTTGTGATTTATGATATTATTTAAAATAAAGAAAGTATATTTTTATAATTCGGTAAATAAGGCGGATATAATAATAAGGGGGTAATACGAATACGGTAACAATATGAGTGCAGGATAAAGAAAGCGAGGACGCTGTGGAAAGTTCAGACAGAAAAACAGAAATTTTAGATGCGTCAATGAAAATGGTATGCGAGCATGGACTTTCTTCTTTTACAACTAAAAAGGTCGCTCAATATATGGGAATATCAGAGTCGTTGATATACAAGTATTTTGCTTCAAAGGACAAGCTGCTCTATAACTGCTTTGAGGTCGTACACCGCAAGGCGGCGGCTCTTATGGAACAAATAATAAATACTCCGATGACCGCGGCAATATCAGAAGCCGAATTTATCAGGCAAATGTGGTATTCATATTTCAATTTGCTTGTGGAGGAGGACTATCGCACGATATTTTATTTTTCATACAGGGACTCAAAATATATTAACACTGTTCTTGAGCATGATAACGAGGTTGTAAATTCGTATTTCAGTGAATTTGCCGGCATTGTGAATATGTTTGACAATAAGTACAATATATTTAGAAAAGTGGACAGCCATTTTGTGTGGACTTATATACTTGATACCACTCTTATGTTCGCAAAGCGTACCATTGTCGGTGATTTACCGAAAAGCGGCGAAAATACGGATAAAATTTGGACTCTGATTTTCGGCGGAATATGCGGAATACTGAGCAGATAACCGATACGGCGCATTGTTAATTCCGCTTTGTTTGAGAAAGCAGTGAGTGATTATTTACTCACTGACGTTGAATTGGCAATCCGTCCCATCGTATATAAATTATTTTTCCCTATCCGGCGAGTATCCGCTCGTCTGATGTTGATTATCGATTAAGTCGGAAAGGAGGAAAACGGCTATGAAAAAAGTAAACAAAATCATTACGGTAATGATTATCGGCTCTTTGGCGCTGAGCGTTAGCTCCTGCGGCGCAACGCAAACCCAAGGCGCGCCCACTCCCACTGTTACACAGCAAGCGGTATCGGAAACGGTTAAAACGGGCGTTGTCATTGAAGCGTCCATGCACAATTTAACAATAGAAGCTATGGACGGCAGTACATATTCCTTTATCAGCGACGACAGCACGGAATTTATCGGCAGCAGTGAAAACTTAGGCGACACGGTTTCTGTTGAATTTGACGGCGAGTATCAGGAATATATATTGGCGAAAAAGATACAGGTTGTTGAAAAAGCTGATGAAAACGTTTCAGCCTCGGCAGTAGAGGTTACGGAAACGACGGATGAAAAATCATCCGCCGGCAGCGCGCAAAGCGAGAGCAAGTCAGCCGCGCCCAAATATATAACGGGTACGGTTACCGACGCTTCCATGAACAATATAACGGTTGAATGGAACGGCAGAAACTACACAATTCTCAAAACCGACAAAACAACGGTTGAAGGCGATGTAGCTGTCGGCGCGACGGTCAGGGTTTATCATACCGGCGATATTGCCGACGGAGTTGAAGCGATAGATATAAGCGTTGTGGCGCCGGAGCTTGCAAACAGCGATATAAAATATATAACGGGTACGGTTGTCGACGCTTCTATGAATACTATCGTTATAGAAAACGGCGGTCATCAGTACAGCGTATTAAAGGACGATGACACAAAGTCGGATAATGTGGCTGTCGGCGATACCGTAAGAGTTTACCATAAGGGCAGCTATTCGGACGGTATGGTTGCGACAAGCATTATTAAACAGTAAAAAGCTTCTGAAAGAAGCCGCGCCTACCGGCGCAAGAATAATGTGGCATTTTTGCTTATAAAGAATTACAGCTTAAAAGCGGTAATTTCCTATAAGTTAAAAAATTTATTTAAAAGGAGTAAAAAACTATGAAAAAATTTATTACGTTAACGGTTACTGCCGCTATGCTTTTCGCTATGGCGGGCTGTCAGAGCGCGAAAGACGAATTGGAAAACGCGGAGAACGACGTCAAGCAGGCTGTAGAAGATGTTGGGGACGACGTAAAAAAAGTCGAAGGCAAAATTGAAGCTGAAGCGGTTGAAATCGAGCAGGAGGTAAAGGACAAGCTCAATCAGGAAATTGTTGAAATTCCGCAGGACGCCGAGCTTGCAAAAGAGAAAGCAATGGAGGCTGTAACGACCGTTGAGGAAAAGCTCGGTATTGAAATAAACAGAGAAATCACCACCGAGACTATTAACGGCGCGTGGAAGGCATACGCTGTTTTGAACGGGGCAAAGTATATAACGCTATCCAGCTTCGGTGTAGAAGCGGTTGATTTATATGTTGACGCGGACAACGGCGAGGCTTCGCTCGTATACGATATAGGCGACGAGGAGCCTGTCACAAAAGCCGGAAATTTTGAAATAACCGACGGCGTTGCCGTATTTGACGGCGACCTTGCGGGAATGATTGCTTATATTGATCAATCCGATCCCGACACGCTTATGATGATTTCGACAGAGGACGGCTCAAGCCAGTTGTTTATGCTTAGCAAGTAATTTGAATTATGGGAAAAAGGAGAACGAAAAAATGGAAGCTAAAGGAAAAGCATTATTAAAAGTAACCGGCGTGTTATTGGTGATTGAGGGTATTATAGGTATTATTTCTTATGGACTTCTGACGCTTATACTCGGCGCGGGAACGCTTATCAGCAAGCCTGAGGGCGGCGTAACCGTTACGGTGATTGCGATTTTGTACACATTGGCGGCGGTAGTGTCGTTGATTGCGGGTATTTTGGGCTTCAAAAACGCCTCGAATAAAGACGCGGCGGTCAAGTGCCTTGTATGGGGCGTTATAAACCTTGCGCTGACCTTCGCGGCGGGCGTTTGGTCGCTTGTCGGCGAGGGATTTACGGTCGCTCACGTTTTATATACCTGCATTGGCTTTATTATCCCGTCATTGTATATAGCCGGCGCTTATGTCAACAAATAACCGGGAAAGGATTACATAATGAGGACAATAGATATAATTTCATTAATTACCGTTATTGTTGAAATTGTATGGCGGCTTATAATGGAAAACATTTCAGCTCCGCAATGGATGCATTATGTTGAATGGGGATTGATTGTTTTTATCTTTTTGCTTGTTATTCTGCATTTTGTTATCAGAAGCAAAGAAAAAAGCAAAACAAAAAGGATAATTGATAATTAAGATTAGTAAGAGCTTGCTTAGATTAAAAAAGGAGAAAATAAAATGACTTTATCAAAAAAAATAATTGCCGAATTTATCGGTACGGCGGTACTTGTAATTATGGGCTGCGGAACGGCTATGCTTGTCGGCTGCGACGCCGTTAGCGGCGGCGGATATATCCTGACCGCTCTGGCGTTCGGTCTGACTATCGTCGGTATGGCGTACTGTGTCGGCAATATTTCCGGCTGCCACATAAACCCCGCCGTATCGTTAGGCGTTCTTTTAAGCGGCGGTATGAAGGTCAAGGAGTTTGTCGGATATGTAATAGCTCAGTGCCTCGGCGCGCTGGCGGGCGCGGGTATTCTCGCCCTTATATTCTCGACGGGCGGCGTTACGGATATGACGGAAGCGTTCGGCTCAAACGGACTTGCGGGAGTAAACGGAAGCGTGATTGCCGGTATTATCGTTGAAATTGTGCTCACATTTATATTTGTGCTTACAATTCTCGGCGTTACCTCGGCAAAAGCGAAGCACGGCTCATTTGGCGGTCTTGTAATAGGTCTGACGCTCACGCTTGTACATATCCTCGGAATAGGTCTTACGGGAACGTCCGTAAACCCCGCGAGAAGCATAGGCCCTGCAATTGTATCGGCCATAGCGGGTAATACCGAACCTATCGCTTGCGTTTGGATATTTATTGTCGCTCCTCTGATCGGCGCTGCGATCGCTGCGGCGGTATACAAATTTTTGGAAAGCTCAAAAAATTGATCGCGTATAACCAAAAGCAAGATACTCCCGCCTTTAAGGCGGGGGGTTCGCTTGCTTTTTTCAGTGGGATTTAAATATCCCTCTGAAATGTTGAACGACGGGGCAGGGTCCCGGGAAAGGAATGGTCATATATATGAATTATAAAATTTCAGGCGAGCCTATGCCTGTTGTGGAATTTGATTTAAACAAGGGCGAAAGTCTTTATTCTCAATCAGGCGGAATGACATGGATGTCGGAGTCTGTTTCAATGGAAGCAAATATGTCGGGCGGGTTCATGAAAGGTCTTGGCAGGGTGTTCGGCGGCGAGTCGCTTTTTATGGTTACTTATACCGCGCGGGAACAAAACAGCAAAATTGCCTTTGCGTCCACAATGCCGGGCGAAATACACAAATTGGATATAAGCCCGTCAAAAGAGTATATAATTCAAAAACAGGCATTTTTATGCGCGGAGCCTACTGTTGAATTATCCACGTATTGGCAGAAAAAAGCCGCTGCCGGACTTTTCGGCGGCGAAGGCTTTATTATGCAGAAAGTCAGCGGCAGCGGAAGCGCGTTTTTGGAGCTTTCCGGCTCCATAGTTGAAATGGAGCTTGCGGCGGGAGAGAAAATCAAGGTTGATACCTCGCACGTTGCGTATTTTGAAAGCGCCTGCGGTTATGACGTGGAAACCGTAAAGGGCTTTAAAAATGTATTGTTTGGCGGCGAGGGACTGTTTTTAACGGTTCTGACAGGTCCGGGCAAGGTTTATTTGCAGACAATGACCGCCCGCGACCTCGCGCAGAAAATAATACCTTATATTCCGCGCCAGTCATCATCACCGAATTAAACAAGGGCTGTCGCAAAATGATTTTCAAATAACAAAATGCGCAAAAAACAGCCTTAAAAATAGCGAAAATCTCTTGATTATATGACGGAAAAGCCATTTTTCAAGAGATTTTTTGCGCGATATTTTTGGGGCGAAGCTATTTTTAAGCAACCCGTTTGCCTATCAATAATCCGTAATTCCCTTGCCGCTGTTGGGAACAAAATGCGAATACGTTTGGTCGCACAGGAATATTGTTACAAGCGCGACGCATATTGTTATTTTAATCCTTTTCGGTATTTTGTTAAACAGATTATCGAGCGAGGGAGCGATAAGATAAATCGCCGCGCAGCCGCCGAGCGCGAACACTATAAGTCCCTCAAGGCAAATTCTGCCGTTTAAATTCAGAAAATATCCGCTGTAATCCCACCATCTCATTCCTCTGCTCCATTCCAGATACCACGAGGTGAAATACTCCACAATTCCGCATAATATCATTGTGGCAAGGAAGGTGAGCGCGGGCTTGTTTCTCAGCCTTTTCAATACAATCAGCACGAGCGCTCCGCCCGTTCCGTAGATAGGCAGCCACGGACCGTATGAAACGCCGCGGTTGACAAACATACCCGTTGTAAACAGGTGCAGTCCCACCTCCCACAGCCAGCCGATAACCGAGAAGGCGAAGAATATAAGTATCAGCGACGTTATACTGTAATTTCTGTTATAGTCGGCGTGCGCCCAATGTCTTGACGGATAAGGCGGTATAATATACTCGTTTACGGGATATTCGCCGTTTGTT
>CAZWMB010000046.1:0-12957 GCA_964634635.1 uncultured Lachnospiraceae bacterium | reverse complement strand
GAAATATTTATGTCAAACAAGAAAGGCGCGCCGCCTCCTCGTTACGATGAGGCATAACCCGTAATTTTAATTCAAAAGAATATTTTGATTTTCTTCCCACAGAAAAACCCCCTTAAAGTAGTTTTGAAATTTTTTTGTTATTTCAAGTATCTACTTTAAGGGGATTATATCACTTTACGGTTCGCCCCTATTTGTGCTTTTATAACGCCGGATTACTCGGCGCCATCAAGCGCGTCCTTATGGGAGAGTGAAATTTTGCCTGTATTCTTATCCACGTCCATAACCTTGACCTTAAGCCAGTCGCCCTCGCGGCAAACGTCCTCAACCTTTTCCACTCTGTGGTTAGCCAGCTTTGATATGTGGCACAGACCGTCCTTGCCGGGGAGTATTTCAACAAATGCGCCGAACGGCTGTACGGTCTTTACAAGACCGGTGTAAATTTCTCCGACCTCCGGCTCCTTTACAATAGTTTCAATCGCGTCGCGCGCGGCTTTTCCGCTTTCCTGGTCAACGGCGAAGATATAAATTGTGCCGTCCTCCTCAATGTCAATCTTAGCGCCGGTTTCAGCGACTATTTTCTGAATTACCTTTCCGCCCTGACCTATTACATCACGTATTTTTTCAACGTCAATATGCATTGTATCCGCCTTCGGAGCGTACTTTGACAACTCCTCGCGCGGCTCGCTGATAGTTTTCAGAAGTATTTCATCAATGATATAGCGGCGCGCGTCACGCGTCTTTGTAAGAGCCTCCTCAATTACCTCGTACGGCAGACCGTCATTCTTTATATCGACCTGAATGGAGGTTATGCCCTTCTTTGTACCGGCTACCTTGAAGTCCATTTCACCGTAGAAGTCCTCGAGTCCCTGAATATCTATCATGGTGGTGAAACCGTTCTCGGTAGTGATAAGACCGCAGGAAATACCCGCAACGGGAGCTTTAATCGGTACGCCTGCCGCCATAAGCGCGAGCGTGGAGCCGCAGACACTGGCCTGTGAGGTTGAGCCGTTTGATGAAAGGACCTCCGACACAACTCTTATCGCGTACGGGAATTCCTCCTCGGACGGAAGTACAGGTATAAGAGAACGCTCCGCGAGCGCGCCGTGACCTATTTCACGTCTGCCGGGACCTCTGGAGGGTCTTGTTTCGCCTACTGAGTAGGACGGGAAGTTGTAATGGTGAATATATCTCTTGGCTTCCTCAAGGTCGATACCGTCCAGTCTTTGATGCTCCGAAAGCGGAGCGAGCGTCGCTACGGATAATACCTGAGTCTGACCTCTTGTAAACATACCCGAACCGTGTACGCGGGGAAGTAAATCAATTTCAGCCGCAAGAGGTCTTATTTCATTGAGAGCTCTTCCGTCGACACGTCTGCCCTGTACAAGCCATGCGCGTACAATTTCCTTTTGCATTTTGTAGAGAATTTCACCGATTTGCTCGTTTATGTCGGGGTACCGCTCCTCCAAAGCGGGAATAAGCTCGTCCGTTATGACGCCTATCCTTGCGTCGCGTATATTTTTGTCGTCGGTGTCAAGCGCATACTGCAGCTTTTCAAACGCCATTTCCTTTACGGCGTCGTATAAGTCATGGTCAATGTCATGCGACTCATACTCAAATTTTTCTTTACCGATTTCAGCCTGAATACCGCTTATAAAATCACAAAGCTCCTTGATTGTCCGATGCGCGAACTTGATACCCTCCAGCATAACGCTCTCCTCTATCTCGTTGGCGCCCGCCTCGATCATAACGACCTTTTCCTTAGTACCCGCAACCGTGACATGCATCCGGCTTTTTTCTCTCTGCTCGACATTTGGGTTTATAACGTACTCGCCGTCCACCAGACCGAGCCATACGCCGCCGATAGGACCGTTCCAGGGAATATCGGATATTGAAAGCGCGATTGACGTACCTATAAGCGCCGCGACCTCGGGAGGATTGTCCTGGTCAACCGAAAGAACGGTTGCGACAACCGACACGTCGTTGCGCAAATCCGACGGAAAAAGCGGACGTATAGGCCTGTCTATAACACGGCTCGTAAGAATTGCCTTTTCCGAGGGCTTACCCTCGCGCTTGATGTAGCCGCCCGGAATTTTACCTACCGAATACAGCTTTTCCTCATAGTCAACGCTAAGCGGGAAAAAGTCAATTCCCTCTCTGGGTAAACGCGAAGCTGTCGCGTTTATCATAACGACGGTGTCACCGTAGCGGACAAGACAGTGTCCGTTAGTGAGCTGCGCCATTTTTCCCGTTTCAATCACGAGCTGTCTGCCCGCGAGAGTTGTTTCGAATGTTTTAAACATAATTTTTTTCTCCTTTCGTTTTTGCGGAGAGTCGTTTTAGCAGATAAACACAGATTTAAATTATAGCTTACAGGCGTATTTTCGGTGTAAATTTGCGGGGACGCCCCTATAATTTATCGCTCTGTTTATTTGCTAAACAAATCTCTCCTTAAAATATTTTAAGGCAAACGGTAAAAACCCGTTTGCCTATAAAATTCAGATTACTTTCTAAGACCGAGCTTAGCGACAAGCGCACGGTATCTTTCGATGTCCTGACCCTTAAGATAATTCATAAGACCGCGTCTTTTACCGACCATCATCAAAAGACCTCTTCTTGAATGGTGGTCTTTTTTGTGAACATTAAGATGCTCGTTGTTAAGGTGATTAATTCTCTCTGTTAAAAGAGCAATCTGTACCTCTGGCGAGCCTGTATCACCCTCGTGGGTGGCAAATGTCTTTATAATCTCTTCCTTGCGTTCCTTTGTCATTGCTTTCACCTCCTATGATAAATCATCGCCCTATGCTGAGATACCGTTGGTGATTCGGTTTTCCAAGCCATGGGTTCAACTTATAATCTAAATAAAATTTTACCGCGCAGAAATTAACTCTTCTTAGTCTGTCTGTTAAAGCGTCTGTTGAACTTCTCAACACGTCCGCCTGTGTCTACAAGCTTCTGCTTACCTGTAAAGAACGGGTGGCACTTCGAGCAGATTTCGACCTGAATATTCTCCTTGGTCGAGCCTGTTTCGATTACCTCTCCGCAAGCGCAGGTAATGGTAGTCTGCTTGTACTCAGGATGAATTCCCTCTTTCACTGTCGTTTACCTCCTTATAGAATAATTACGGCGCAAGCGCCATCTGTTAGTATAACATACAGAATGACTGTTTGCAAGCGTTTTTTACATATTTTTTACAAATTTTTTCCTAACCTCGCCCGCAAGGTAGAGTGAGCCGCATACGCAGACAATATCGCCGCCGGAAACAGCGACAGCCTCGCGTACGGCGTCCGCAGGATTAGTATTTACCGAGCAGGGTACCTTCATACCGCGTGCGATTTGACAAATCTTTTCCGCCTCGAGACAGCGAGGCGTATCAAGCTGAGTAGCTAAAACACGCTTTGCCGCAGGCAGTATTTCGCGGATACAGCTTTCATAGTCCTTGTCCTCCATCATAGCGATTACAAGAGTAACGCCGCGGTCAAGGGAAAGAAGGGAGTCCTTAAGCGCGCGGACGCCGTCGATATTGTGCGCGCCGTCGATAATTATATTTTCCGCTATATACTCAAACCGCGCGGCCCACCGTACCTCCGACAAGCCTTCGTACACTGCCCTGTCCGGAATATCCACGCCTCTTTTGCGCAGCATACCTATTGTTTCAAGTGTGACCGCCGCGTTCTGCGGCTGATACGTGCCTCGCAGCGCGAGCGGGTATTTTTTGCCGTTATATAGAAAGCCGTCTTTTGTCTTTTCGGTTTTCCCGGCGAATACAAGCTCCGCGCCGTTTTCACTTGCCGCGAGTTTTATAATATTCGCGGTTTCCTCATTGGGATAAGAAACGACAGCGCCGCCTTTTTTTATTATTCCGCATTTCTCGCGCGTTATTTCCTCGATTGTATTACCGAGATACTGAGTATGGTCAAGCCCGATTTTACATATGACGCTTACAAGACTTTTTTCAATAACATTTGTAGCGTCGAGCCGTCCGCCCATACCGACCTCCAGCGCCGTAAAATCACAGCCGCGCTCGTAAAAGTAAAGGAACGCGGCAGCCGTTACAAACGCGAACTCCGACACCGGAGCGTCCGCCTCCTCCATAACCGTTTTAACGCGCGTCGCATACTCCGCAAGAACCTCGTCCGGAATATATTCGCCGTTTATACGTA
Organism: uncultured Lachnospiraceae bacterium; assembly: GCA_964634635.1. GTDB lineage: Bacteria > Bacillota > Clostridia > UBA1381 > UBA1381 > Hominilimicola. The sequence goes on along the minus strand of CAZWMB010000046.1, from coordinate 8,797 downwards.
TACGCTCGTTAAACACTTCAATGTACGGCGAGGTAAAAAGCCCCGTTCTGTAACCGCTCCTCTTTAGTATTTCCGCCGTCATGGCGGCGACCGAGCCTTTACCGTTTGTACCGGCTATGTGTATAAATTTCAGCTTTTTCTGCGGATTTCCCAAAGCGCCAAGCAGGCGTGACAAATTTGCGTTGCCTAAAGGACGGCGGAATTTGGGAATCGAATGTATATACTCTATGCTTTCTCTGTAATTCATAGCCGTTATATACGCGCGACGCCGGTAGCTCTCGCCGCGTCGGCGACAGCCTCCGCCACGCGCCGCGCCACGCGCTTATCGAACGCGTCGGGAATTATATATTCCTCATTAAGCTCGCTGGCGGTGACGATACAGGCAATCGCCTCTGACGCGGCGATTTTCATCGCGTCGTTTATATCGCTCGCCCGCGCGTCCAACGCTCCGCGGAATATTCCGGGGAACGCGAGCACATTGTTTATCTGATTTGGAAAATCGCTCCTGCCCGTACCGATTACTCTGACTCCCGCCCTTTTGGCAGCGTCAGGCATGATTTCCGGAACGGGGTTTGCCATGGCAAACACAATAGGGTCAGCCGCCATTTTCGCAATCATTTCTTCTGTGAGTATATTGGGAGCGCTTACTCCTATAAATAAATCCGCGCCTTCTATGGCGTCCGTTAGCTGTGCGTCCAGATTACACGGATTGGTAAGCTCCGCAAGCTTTGCCTGCTCGCCGTTCATTTGGGGGTTGCCGCGGTAGAGGGAGCCGTACTTGTCGCACATAATCACGTTTTTCAGCCCTCTTGAAACGAGCAGCCTTGTAATAGCCATACCCGCGCTTCCCGCGCCGTTTACCACCGCCTTTATTTGCGTTATGTCCTTCCCGACTACCTTAAGCGCGTTCAGTACCGAGGCGAGGACTACCACCGCCGTACCGTGCTGATCGTCATGAAATACCGGTATATCACATTCCTCTTTAAGCCTTCTTTCAATTTCAATACACCTTGGCGCGGATATGTCCTCAAGATTGATACCGCCGAACGACCCCGATATAAGCTTTACACAGTTTACAATATCGTCCACGTCCTTTGAGCGTACGCACAGCGGAAACGCGTCCACGTCCGCGAAGGTTTTAAACAGCGCGCACTTGCCCTCCATTACGGGCATTCCCGCCTCAGGACCGATATCGCCGAGTCCCAGTACCGCGGTACCGTCTGTTATTACCGCAACAAGATTGGAGCGTCGGGTGTATTTATACGAAAGGTCGGCGTCCTTTGAAATTTCAATACACGGCTCCGCCACGCCGGGCGTGTACGCGACAGAAAGCTCGTCGCGGTTTGTGATGCAGGCGCGGGATATTATCTCTATTTTTCCGTTCCATTTTTCATGCTGCTTCAGCGCAAATTCCTTTTTGTCCATTGTTTTTCTCCTGTTCTTATTTTGACTGATTTTTATTTTATCATACTTTTGCGTTCTGTTCAACATTTTTATTTGAATTGGGGCGGCTGTATTGACAATAATCGTCATATTAGGTTATACTGAAACTATACAGGGAGGTCAGAGCGCTATGAAAATACAGAAATATTATCAGGATTTAAATACGCTTCATGTAGGCGCAGAAAAAACGCGCGCGTATTGCGAGCTGTATTCGGATATGGAACACGCAAAAAAGAGAAAAGAGAACAGAAAAATATCGCTAAACGGCGAATGGGATTTTATGTACGCGGACTGCGCGGATAAAATTCCCGAGAGCTTTACAGAAGGCGTAACGGACGGCTTTGACAAAATTCAGGTTCCGTCCTGCTGGCAGATGAAGGGCTACGACCGTCACCAGTACACAAACGTACGCTATCCGTTCCCGTACAATCCGCCGTACGTGCCGTATAACAATCCCGCCGGAGCGTATGTTACGCGCTTTAGGGCCGACAGCGGATACAGGAAATACCTTAATTTTGAAGGCGTGGACTCCTGCTTTTACGTATGGCTGAACGGACAGTTTATCGGATACAGTCAGGTGTCGCATTCTACAACCGAGTTTGACATAACCGACAAGGTGGGCGGCGGAGATAATATTCTTGCCGTGCTTGTATTGAAGTGGTGCGACGGCAGTTATCTTGAGGATCAGGACAAGCTTCGCATGAGCGGAATTTTCCGTGACGTGTACGTTTTGGAGCGCCCGGAAAAACGTATACATGATTTTAAAATCGAAACATACAAAAGAGGAGAAATCAGCGTAAGCATGGATGCCGATACAGAGGTTACATATGTATTGGAAAATGAAAAGGGCGTCATATACAGAGGTACGGACAGCCGGATTGCCGTGGAAAATCCGATACTGTGGAACGCGGAAAATCCGTACCTGTACACTCTGTATCTCGTCACAGAGGACGAGGTCATACGAGAGAGAGTAGGAATACGTGAAATTGAGATTGAGGACGGTATCGTACTGCTCAACGGCAGACCGATAAAGATGCGCGGCGTAAACCGCCATGACAGCGACCCTGTCACCGGTTACACAATAAGCCGCAAGCAGGCGGAGCGCGATCTTTTTCTGATGAAACGCCATAATATAAACGCGGTGCGTACAAGTCATTATCCTAATGCGCCGTGGTTTACGCAGATGTGCGACGAGTACGGCTTGTACGCCGTCGCGGAAACGGATTTGGAGATACACGGTACCGCCGCGCTGTACGGCGGCTCGCAGGCTGAAACCTTCGGACTTCTTGCCGGCGACCCCAAATGGGAGCGGGCAATCATGGACAGAGTGCAGAGAAATGTAATACGCGACAAAAACCGCGCGTGCGTTCTTATATGGTCGCTCGGAAACGAGGGAGGCTACGGAGTAAATTTGGAAAAGGCGGGAAAATGGGTAAAGGAGTACGATCCGACGCGCCTTACGCATTATGAGAGCAGCCTGTGGCAGATGCGGGGATATGAAAACGATACTTCCATGCTTGACGTGTTTTCGACCATGTACGCGCCGTATGACTGGATAGACAATTATTTTGAGAATCCCGGCGAAAAGGCGTGGCTGACAAAAAGCTCCGACGGGGGCGGGTCATATGAGGACGCGGGCGAATGGGTCATGCTTTCCGAAAGCGAGCTGCCGCAAAACGCGAAGGAGTATCTGGCAAAAATAAAGCCGTATATGCAGTGCGAGTTTATACACGCCATGGGCAACGGCCCGGGAGGTATAAAGGAATACATAGACCGCATGTACCGTTATGACGGATTTTTTGCCGCGTTTGCGTGGGAGTGGTGCGACCACGCGGTTGACATGGGCGGCAGATATTTTTACGGCGGAGATTTCGGGGATTACCCGAACGACATGAATTTCTGCGTGGACGGACTTGTGTACCCTGACAGAACGCCTCATACCGGACTTTTGGAGTACAAGCAGGCGATAAAGCCGTTTGCCGTAAGCTCGTACGGCAATATAATTATACTGGAAAACCGCTATGATTTTTCTGAGCTTGGCGACAAGCTTTACTTTGAGATAAACGGAGAAAGAGCGGAGTTTAACGTAGCTCCCCGAGGCAAGCAAAGCTTTGCGCGTCCGGAGGGAGACACGCTTATGATACGCGCGTTCCAAAAGAACGACGAGCCTTGGGCGGAGGCGGGACACGAGGTCGGATTTGAGCAGCTTATTATTAAGGACGCGGCAAAACCGCTTGATGAAATAGCGGAGGAAGGGGAAATCAGCGTACGTGAGGACGGCGTAAATATTGTGATTGCCGGAACGGACTTTGAATACGTGTTTGACCGTGTCATCGGTAATTTCTCGCGTATGAGAACCGACAGAGATATTATAACCCGTCCCGCGGAATGGAATGTGTGGCGCGCTCCGACCGACAACGACATAAATATAGAAAAGGAATGGCGCGGCGCGGGATATGACTGCGAGGAAACGTACGTGTACGGCTGCGGCATTGAAAAAAACGGTTCGTATGTAAAAATCATCTGTCACAGCGCTCTCCTGCCTGTCTACCGTCAGAAAACCGCCGACATAAACGCGGAATGGATAATCTATCCGAGCGGTATAATTGACATGAAAGCGCGTGTAAGGGTAGGAAAGGAGCTGCCGGAGCTGCCTCGCTTCGGTCTGCGGCTTTTTGTGCGGGGCGAGCGTGTAAGCTACTATGGCTTCGGCCCGCGTGAAAGCTACTGCGATAAGCGCTTAAGCGCGTATCTTGATGAGTTTGAAACGACGGTTGACAATATGCACGAGGATTATATAAAGCCGCAGGAGAACGGCAGCCGTTTTGGAACCGGATATGCGGAAATCGGAGGTATACGCGTAAGCTCCGACGTGCCGTTCTCATTTAACGCGTCGCATTACACTCAGGAGGAGATGACGGAAAAGAGGCACAATTTTGAGCTTGAGAAAATTGACGATACCGTTTTCTGTATTGACTACCGTCAGAACGGAATAGGACAGAACAGCTGCGGGCCGCCGCCTCTTCCCGAATACCGTTTCGACGAAAAGGAGTTTGAATGGAAAATAAGAATAGAGCTGACAAGATAGGTGTCTTGACAGGTGACAAGATAAGTGATATACTGTAGAAAATACACGAAAGAGCGGGGAAAAGGTATGAATGATATTATAAAGGATATAGAGCGTCTTAAAAAGGAAAAGAACGCGGTAATACTTGCGCATTACTACGTCGCGGAGGAGGTACAGGCGATAGCCGATTACATAGGCGACTCCTATTATCTTGCCAAGCTTGCGAAAAATACGGACGCGGATATTATAGTATTCTGCGGCGTGTCCTTTATGGGAGAGAGCGCGAAAATTTTAAATCCGGAAAAAACGGTGCTGATGCCGGATCTGCTTGCCGATTGTCCTATGGCGCATATGGCGGATGTGGAAAAAATAGAGGAGATGCGGGTCAAATACGAGGATCTTGCGGTTGTATGTTACATAAATTCCACCGCGGAGCTGAAATGTCACAGCGACGTGTGCGTAACCTCGTCCAACGCGGTTAAGATAGTAAAGGCTCTGAAAAATAAAAACATATTTTTTATACCGGATAAAAACCTCGGAAACTATATTGCGGAGCGGGTACCGGAAAAAAATGTCATTCTGAACGACGGTTTTTGTCATGTGCATATGTCGATTACCGCGGCTGAGGTACAGGCGATAAAGGATATGCACCCTGCGGCGTCCGTGCTGGCGCATCCGGAGTGCGCGTACGGAGCGCTGCGGCTGGCGGATTACATAGGAAGTACGTCCGGTATTATAGATTATGCCACGGCAAGCGACAGAGATGAGTTTATAATATGTACGGAACGAGGCGTTGGATACGAGCTTAGGACAAAAAATCCGAACAAAAAATTTTATTTTGCCGGCGGAAAATTCTGTCCGAACATGAAACGCAACAGCCTTGAAAAAATCCTTCACGTACTGAACACAGGCGAAAACGCGGTAGAGGTGACGGATGAAATACGAAAGCAATCGCTTACGGCTCTGAATCGCATGCTTGAAATGGCAAAGTAAGGAGATAATATGAAAACAGATGTAATTATCGTCGGCTGCGGCGTAAGCGGATTGTACTGCGCGTTAAGTCTTCCGGCAGATAAAAAAATCACGATAGTAACCAAAGCCGGCGCTGAAGAGAGCGACTCTTATCTCGCTCAGGGAGGGATATGCGTTCTGAAGAGCGAGGAGGACTACGACAGCTATTTTGAGGATACCCTGCGCGCGGGACATTATGAGAACGACCGCGAGTCGGTGGATATAATGATACGCTCCTCGCGTGAGGTTATAGACGACCTTGTCAGCTGCGGCGTGCGTTTTGAGCGCGGCGCCGCCGGCTTTGTTTACACCAAGGAGGGCGCGCACTCAACAGCGCGCATACTGTTTCATGAGGATATTACCGGAAGGGAAATTACCTCGCATCTGCTTTATGCGGTACGCGCCTTGCCGAATGTAACGCTTATTGAGAATTACACAATGTCGGATATAATCGAGAAAGACGGCGAGTGCTTCGGTATAATAGGACACGACTCCGACGGCGTGTACAGCGCTGTAACAGCCGACTATACTGTTCTTGCGACAGGCGGAATAGGAGGGCTGTACACTCACTCCACGAATTTCCGGCATCTTACCGGAGACGCGCTTGCCATAGCCATAAAACACGGAATAAGGCTTAAAAATATTGATTACATACAAATTCACCCGACAACGCTGTATTCGAGAAAGAAGGGCAGACGTTTTCTTATATCCGAGTCGGTCAGAGGCGAGGGCGCGGTACTGTTCAATTCGCATATGCGGCGGTTTGTGAACGAGCTGCTGCCGCGCGACATTGTGGCGGACGCTATATATAAAGAAATGAAACGCGACAGAAAGCCGTATGTATGGCTGTCCATGAAACCGATACCTACAAAAAAAATAAAGAGTCATTTTCCGAACATATACAGCCATTGTATGGAGGAGGGCTATGATGTGACGAAGGACTGTATACCGGTTGTGCCGGCGCAGCATTACTTCATGGGCGGCATTGACGTTGACAAATACAGCGCCGCCTCAATGCGCAGACTTTACGCGGTGGGTGAAACGGCGTGCAACGGCGTGCACGGCAGGAACCGTCTTGCGAGCAACTCGCTTTTGGAAAGCCTTGTATTCGCTAAACGCGCGGCGCGTAATATTACTCAGATTTATAACGCGGTAAAAAAAGACATTGATGTGAACGTGGATAAAAACGAATACAAAGGATACGAAAATAAGTATAAAAAGGCGGCGCTTACCGCTATAAATAAGGAGAAAAATAAAAATGAACAGCATAACAATGGCGCTGAACGCCGATGAGCTTATACTGAGCGCGCTCAGAGAGGATATAACAGGCGAGGACATAACGACAAATTCAGTAATGCCGGAATACCGCCTTGGAGAGTTTGAGCTTATATGCAAGCAGGACGGTATTATAGCCGGACTCGGCGTGTTCAAACGTGTGTTTGAGCTGCTTGACGACGGCATTGAGGCTGAATTTACATACTTCGACGGCGATACGGTTAAAAACGGCGATAAAATAGGATATGTGCGCGGCGATATACGCGTACTGCTGTCGGGCGAGAGGACCGCGCTCAACTATTTGCAGCGTATGAGCGGTATAGCCACCTATACCCGCCGGACTGCCGACATGCTCCGCGGCAGCAGGACAAAGCTTTTAGACACAAGAAAGACTACGCCGAATATGCGTATTTTTGAGAAGTACGCTGTGCGTGTCGGCGGAGGCTTCAATCACCGCTATAATCTGAGCGACGGAATACTTATTAAAGACAATCATATCGGCGCGGCGGGAGGTGTAAAAAACGCGGTTGAAATGGCAAAGAAATACGCGCCGTTTGTCAGAAAAATAGAGATAGAGGTTGAAAATCTTGACATGCTGCGCGAGGCTCTTGAGGCGGGAGCGGATATAGTCATGCTCGACAATATGAGTATAGACGATATGAAAAAGGCGGTTGAAATGGCGCGCGGCAAAGCGGAAACGGAGTGCAGCGGCAATGTCACGGAAGAGAACATAAAAGCGCTCGCGAATATCGGCGTCGATTACATATCGAGCGGCGCTCTGACACATTCCGCGCCGATTATGGATTTGTCGCTGAAAAATCTTCATGCTGTGTAAAAGAGGTTGATAATATGAACGCAGTCGAAAGACGAGAGGAAATAATAAAACTTGTACGCGCCGGCTCCGGCGCGCTGTCGGGCGGCGCGCTGTCCCAAAAGCTGAATGTGTCAAGACAGGTAATCGTACAGGATATAGCTATACTGAAAGCGTCGGGATACGATATAATTTCCACAAACAAGGGATATATCATAAATGCCGGCAGCGCGCACTCGCGTGTATTCAAGGTGAACCATACAGACGCGCAGACAGAGGACGAGCTTAATACAATCGTGGATATAGGCGGAACGGTAGTCGACGTATTTGTGTGGCATCGTGTCTACGGTAAAATAGAGGCAAAGCTGAACATTTCCTCCAGACGGGGGGTACAGCAGTGCATGGACGGACTTAACAGCGGAAAATCCACGCCGCTGAAAAACGTAACCTCCGGTTATCACTATCATACTGTAAGCGCGGACAGCGAGGAAACCCTTGACCTTATTGAAAAGGCGCTGAGCTGTAAAAATTATCTTGCGCCTGAAATATAAAAATAATTAAAAATCACAGGAAAGCTATTGAAAAAATAACGGATTTCATATATAATGACATATATGAGAATATTTTAAAGGAGATAAAGCTATGAAATCAATAAAAGAATATGAATTTTGGTTTGTAACCGGCAGTCAGTTTCTGTACGGGCAGGAAACGCTTGACCGAGTCGCAAAGGACAGCGCGGCTATGACGGACGGATTAAACGCGTCGGGCAAAATGCCGTGTAAAATTGTTTGGAAACCGACGGTAAAATCACCCGCCGAGATTACAAAAATATTTAAGGAGGCGGCGTATGACGACAAGTGCGCGGGAGTAATAGCGTGGATGCATACATTCAGCCCGTCAAAGATGTGGATAAACGGCTTAAAGGACTTCAAAAAGCCGTACTGTCACTTCCATACGCAATTTAACCGTGAAATTCCGTGGAATGAGATCGACATGGATTTTATGAACCTCAACCAATCGGCGCACGGCGACCGTGAGCATGGCTTTATCGGGTCAAGACTCCGTATGCCGAGAAAGATTATAGTAGGCTACTGGGAGGACGAGGAACCGCGAAAAAAGCTTTCCGACTGGATGAGGAGCGCGCCCGCCCACGCCCCGTCGCCGCAGCCTAAAATGCTCCCCTTCCGCGA
>CAZWMB010000045.1:0-13096 GCA_964634635.1 uncultured Lachnospiraceae bacterium | reverse complement strand
CAATCGGTTATGGCTTTATTGTGAGAGTCACACGCAACGCCGTCCGTCCACTTCTCAATACACGGGAGCTGAGGCTCGGCAAAAACGGAAGTCTGCCACAATACGCTTAAAATAAGAAAGCCAAAAACAAATTTAATTATTTTTTTCATAAAATCAGTCCTTTCTGTTTAGTCTAAATCAGCCATTCTGTAATAGGTTGTAAAACCGCCGTAGCTGTTGCATACAGTGTTATTCGTAGGCGCTCCCGTACAATGTATCCATTTGCCGTTCCCTGCGTAAATTCCCGTATGCGTGTACGGATATGCCCCCGCCATTCCTATATCGCCCGGTTTTAAGTCGGATTGCGATATTTTATATGTTTTCATCGAATCGGCTATCGTGCCCGTCCAGCCTTTCGCTCCCCAGCCGCAGGTAATGGGGTCGTATCCGGCTTTGTTATAACACCATATAACAAAGCCGGAGCAATCCAAGCCCTTGAGGTTTCTGCCCTTATAGTCCGGCGTGGTAACGCTGCCCCAATCGTCCGCGTCGATAGTCCAATAGCTGCGCCAGTCCCAATGATATGGAATTTTACTCACTGCCGAGCAAGCCCAGCTTAATATATTTTTGCGTTCCTCTGACAAGCCGTCAAGCGAGCCGATTAACGCCTCAATCTCCGCGTCCGACATACTTGAGCCTACCGTTGCGCTGCTTAAGCCTGTAAGTCCCGGATAAAGCTCTTCCCAGTTCTGTTCATATAAATTTTTACACCATTCGATATTATCTTCAGTCCATGAGAATTGCTCTGTATCCTCAGTAGGAAATTCGCGCCCGAGAAAGGATTTTGCATAGCTGCGCTCTAAATTCCAACGCGATATAAAGCTCGGCAAGTGTGCGCACTCATAATCATATATTGCGTCGATTATCTGCTCGTCCGTCATGCTTGAATTAACGCAGCCGCTGAATACCGACGCCGAATACGCGCCTCTATGCACAGCGCGGGACAGGGCAACCTCCATAAGCGCCCACGAACGCGTCATATCCACGCCTGTCCGGCCTTGCAGGTCCGCGCACCATATTGTACCGTACGCGTTCCACACCCACGCGCGCTGGAGCCGCTCCATCTCCGCCGTATCCTCCGGAGAGTGCGTTCCGCGCCATTTTTGATTGAATGCATCGCTAAACGGATTAAGATTATCGCCTGTAAAACCGTCCGTTCCCTCAAACTGCCGTGCAAAATTATCGGAATTGGCTTTTATGTAATTCCACATGCTTCGGGCTTGAGAGCGGTTTGTCGACATCATACCGTAATTCATACCCGCGCCGTCGCCTATATCCTCGCAGTACCAGCAGTTATAGCTTCCGAGTGTCTGTCCTCCCGTTTCAAACGCGAAGCATAAGTCGCCGACCCCTGTCGCGTTTAAGCTCGCGCTGAAAAACTCGTCAAACGCGAGAGCGGTAATGGTTACGGTTAAATCCTTGTGTCCATGACAGATATATTCGGTTGTCAAAGCGCCGTTTATTATTTTTATTTCTATCCCTTTATTATCACACCCCGCACCGTCAGAACAGTAATATACTTCGCTTTCCTGTGTGGAATAAAAATGACTCGCATTGAACATTTGCGTCAAATAAGCCTTTACGCTGTCCTTGTCAGAAAAATCCTGTCCGAAATATACAGCTGCCATACAAAGAATTTCTCGGGTATTATTCATTTTGGAGCCGTCCGTATATGAATAGGTTACATTTCTGTAACCATCGCCGAGTCCGACTAATTTTTCTTTAAACTCTGTCTGTTTATCATTTAGGATCTCTATATACTCGTTCAAATATGAAACGTCCTCCATAATGACACTTGAAAAAGCAGATGAGATTACCTGTGTGATTGCGATTAAAATATACAGAAAAAGTAAAGCTCCTCCTGCCGCTAATACCGCGCCCTTTGCGAATTTAAAGACTTTTCCGATGATGTTTTTCATTTTCACAAACGGCTTTGTAACGGTTTGGTATCCGCGCCGAATGGTATTTGAAATTTTATTGCTTGTTTTTCTTACGGTATTTACAGCGGATTTTGTCTTTTTGAACGTTGTTTTCAAGCCTTGCGGAGCTTTAGCGGATATTTTTGATTTTATCTTAGAATACATTTCGCCGTTTAATTTGCGCTTGAGCTTACTTGCGGTTTGAGCGGGTTTTGTACTCATCAGCTTTTTTGCCGTATTGGTCTTAAGCGTGTTTATCTGCTTTGTAAGCCCCGTCTTATCGCTTATTTTTTTAATACCCATTGTTCCGAGCTGAGTTGTCTTTTGCACTATAAATTTATCCAATTTAGCGATTTCGCGGACAATGGTTCTTGTATATCTGTTTGTACAAAAGTCCGTTGCCATAAATAAGCCGTTTACACCCGCATCCTCGGTTTTTGACATGGTTTGATGTATCAGATGTGTAAAGGTTATACCTAATTCACGCTTTGCACGTATATTTTTCTGTATTTTCCCCTTCAGTGTATGCAGCGAATTAAGCTCCGTCAGCTTCTCAAGTCGTATTTTCTGCGCCGCCGTTAACGCGCCCGCTTTTTTTAATTTCTGCAAAGACCGTATTTCTTTACCAACCTGCCTTGCCGACAGCTTCATAAGCCGTCCGCTTTCACGGATAGCGGCTGTATGAATTTCTTTAAGCTCCCCGAGACGCGTGAGCTTACGCCGTTGAAAATCACTTATCGTGCCGAACTCCTGTTTTTTGCCGAGCGCGGAAATTTGTTTTTGAATTTCTGGTAAAGACAGCTTCGCCATATTTCCGTATTTGCCCGCAAGCTCCTTATATTGACTTACGGTAAAAACACGGCGCGTTTCCGACTGGATCTGTTTTAATGTTACGGGAGTAATCCGTGTCGGCGCGTTTTTTCGCAATTCGTTTTCGAGAAATCCATATCGCTGCTTTTGCCGCTCCGAAAGAGACCCGGCAAAGCAGTGCAGCTCCTCCGCCTCTGTTAATATCTTAGCGGAATTGACGCCTTTTACATATCGGCTTAAGCTTCCTACGGTAGCTTTTGTGTAGGAACTCAATGTCGCGATACGCGCTGTCGTATTACGCGGCGCGTTTCCTATAACGCGAATAGCGGCGACAGTCCCGACAGCGCCGCGCCGCGCCCTCTCAATATTATGAACAGTATCGTAATCTCCGCGCTGTGATGCTACTCTGTAAATGCTTTTACCGGCTGTTGTGTATACCTGTTCGGTAGTATTTGCGGCGTTCTTAATATACCGTTTTGAGTATCGAAAGCGTACTTTTTTCTCTGACAACGCAGAAACACTCTCTTGAACAGCCGCGGGGTCTTGCCTTATATAATTTTGCCTTGAATTATCTATGGTTCGTCTTGTATACGTATCATTTCCTGTCGGTAAAGAGGAAATTAACGGGCGGCGAGACGCGCCGTCCGGCTTGTCGAATACGCTTTTGACTATATGGTTGGAAATGCAAGCGCTTCCCGAATAAGTAACGTCTCCGTTCTCAATGCGATTGGTATATACTTTCCCAACGCCGTAAGAGGAAAACGCGGCTTTGTTTTCCGTTTTATTACTGTCCTGTATTCCCCGCTCTTTGACAGCTGCGGGAGATTTCAGCGCTTCTGCTTCCATCTCACGCCGTTCGTTATGACTTTGCACCATTTGGCGCATATAATCGTCGTTGCCAGACAAGCGCTCGTAAGCCGCAGCGCGAGGCTCGGACTTGCCCGGCATTTTCGCGTCCCGCTTCTCGTTATGTAAAGGAATATTCTGAGGAGTATCGGGTTCGGAACCGTGCATTTTTTCACTGATTTTGTTTTCTCCGTGCCGCTCATGCCCGGAAAAGTCTAATCCGTGCGTACCGTAGGATTTGTATGCTTCACCGGCGGATATTTTTTCGCGGTGTTGTCTCAGCGTTTCATCGCGCTGTTTATGGATTTTATCTATAAGCTCCTTTGCCCTTTGAGCGTCAATATCGTCTTGACGTTCGCGTCTGCGCTTTTCCTCTTGGCTTCGCTCCAATTTGTTTTCGTCATTTGCCATAGTTACACCGCCTTGCTATACGACTTTTCACAGGGAATATATTTTGACTTCCCGCTATGAATTTCTTTTTTTGCTTCGGCGTTTGTAATCTGCGCGTTAAGCGCTTTTTTCTGCGTTGCGGAAATTGCGTGCGACGTATGTATTTTATCATTCATTATGGTAATGTTAATATTACTTATTACATCATAATTAAATTTGTTGTACACAACACATACGGTATCAAGGTTTGCTTCCTGATATTCGCCCCATTTATCAATGTAGTAAGGCAGCTTGTTTTCCTGTGCGAGCGCCGCAAAATCTATAAAATCCGCAATCGGAATATTTATATATTCGACTTCGCTCCTGTCAAGCAAATCCTGCAAGTTGGCGCATTTTGCAAATTTCAGACTGATGTTATTGTATATCTGCGCTATGACGGACTCGTCCGCGGTCTTGAAAAACACGTCTCTAAATTCCCAATACGAGATATTGAGATTTTCCAACGCTCTGTAGCCCTCGGCGGCAAAACGCTTATTGCGGATTTCGCAAAATTCCTTAAAGGTTACGCGCTTGCCGCTGTCGGGAAGCTCAATCATACCGTGGTTTACGGCATATTTTTTGCCTACGCTGAAATATATATCCGGATAATATTCCTTGATTGTTTTCCTAAACTCCGAATATTCATGCTCCTGCATTGCAATCCATTTCACGCTTTCACCGGATTTTAATATCAGCTCAATATCGGTTTCAGGAGCGCGGCGAAAAAGAAAGGCGCGGAGATTTTTTAACTTTGACGCGTTGTCATCGAATTTATCGCTCCGGAGAAATTTACGCCATTTTTTGCGCAAGCCTCCGCGCCGCTCACGCTTGAAAAATTTTTGCAAGCCTTCCTCATACAATTTTGCAAGTCTTGGGTCAACTCCGGGTTTGGATCGCCCGTCGTTGAAACGCATAAGCGAGTATACTTCGCTGTATCGCAGCCGCTCGGGAAGAGGTAAACCAAACTCATTGTATATGGCTTTTATAAATTCCGCTTCACGACAGTATTTTATAAGTCTGCCTACGCCGCTCATAATGTTATCGCTTTCCTCAATCTTAACCGCGAAGCTTGAGGGATAAAATAAGCGGGTATTACGCTCGTTGCGCCGAATAATATCCATAGGCGAAATGTTATCCGCAATAGGTTCGTGCGACGCTATGAGATACAAATCGTCTTTATATCTCGTCGTCGTAGTATATACGCCGTATTCCTTACTAAAATTCAGTTCAAATTCTGACATGCATTATTCCTCCTCAGTGTTATCGGCAAGTGGTTTGGCATTGCCGGAAGCCTCCCCGGACTGTAAAAACAAACAATCTTCATCGGAAAATACCATACGAATCACGGTTGGCTCACTATTCGCATTGTTTGGCTGCAGCGTATGTATAATCGGGTTTGTCGCTAACAAGTAATATTTACCGTCGTATTTTTTCGGTGCGATATTAACGGTAAGCAGCGGATATTCTCCGCTGTTTTCATCACAGCTGTTTCCCGATTTACAGTAATTTTCCAGAACACGCCACATTACAGCTAAGTCTTGGTCGGTAGGTGATTTAAATTTAAAATCAATCTGTAAATATTTCAGATGATGAAATATATCAACACCCGGCTTGAAAAATATGTTTTCAGATACCTGTCGTACAACCCCTTCCGAATTCCATATTTCATGAAATATACCGACAAATGATTTCGGTATATTCGCTTCGTCTAAGCCGGATATTTCATTTATAAGCTCTTTTTCATTCATAATAACTCTTCCTTTCTGACTTTATACCGGGGTGGTACAAAGTCTATCGTTCATTTTCGCGTTCAATTTCTTTTTCTTTACCGACATTCGCGTCCGCTTGCTTTGTTTCCGCTGACGCTATCTGCTCCGACAGCGGCGGCTTTTGTTCTATCGTCCCTGCTTGAATACGGTGTAAGGTTTTAACGATGTTTTCAATTATAATGGGGACTGTTTTATGGTAATACTGTCCGTAATATATTGAATTGTCGTCAAGAAGTTTTTTTATTTTACTGTCAATCTGTTTGCTTTCCTCAAGGTTCTGCAAGCGTCCTTCTTTTTCAAAGGTTTTGCCCCTGTTTATAAACAGATTGAAGTTTGTGTGATTGTTATGCTCGTCCCATATGCGTTTCTTAAAGTCCGCGCTGTTGTTTTTACCGTATATTTCATTAAATAAAACAGGGGAGTCGGTCACAACAACATCAACCTTGCCGATAAGCCGATTTATACGGTGCGACTGTTCCGCAAAAATATGCTCTTGATTGGCTAATGCAATATAATTTTCGTCCCAGACAAGCTCTTTCGCGTATTCGGGAACATATTCGGTTACAATTCCGCGCTTTTTCAGCTCCGAAGCGATTTCCCAAGCACAGGTGGTTTTTCCGGCGCCCGGTCCCGCGAACAAATTCACCACAAGCGTATTTTTCATAATAACCGTTCCTTTCCAAAATATTTTCCATTAAAATCTCTCCTTATCGGTTATTTTGTTATCTTCTTTTACTGTTGGTTGGTTATTGCGCGCGGTTTCGGCGGCGTTGATTACCTTATCAAGCGATCGCTTACTGTATAATAGTTCATCGTTCCAATCCCAATCCTTATGTTTAGGATAATGCTTCAAAATTCTGCCGCGCCACCCGGCTTCGCGAAGCATTGTTTGCAAACGTTCACCGGCTTTTAGTCCGGCTTTGTCATTGTCAAACGCTATAATAACGCCCGTTATGTTGCTGTGGGCTTTTAGATTGTTCACAACCGCCTCTGTTTTTCCCGTACCGCTCAAGGCGTTATAGCTGTAATTATCATGATTTATACCACGCGCTTTGAGAACGCTCATATACGAAAGACTGTCAATAATGCTTTCCGTCACCACTAGAGCGTTGGAGTTATTGTTTATAAATATACAGGTATCATAATTACTGCCCTCAATATCCCCGACAAATCTTTTGCCGGGATATGTACCGCGAAAACAAGCAAAATCCGCTTTACCGTCCGCGTTGTAGCCCACAAATACCGCATTATTTCGCTTGTCCTGATATATCGTTTTTTTGTAGATATACTCAGCCACTATATCTTTATCAATCCCGCGTACATTAACAAGATAATTTATTACTGCTGAATTATTAGGACCTTTTGGCGGCAAAGTAAATGGTTTTTTAGGTTTTGGCGGCTTAGATGGTGTTGTCGGTTCTGGCACAGACGGAGTATAATCTCCCGCATAATAACTGACAAGCGTTTCAAGCGCGCTCTTGAAGTCTTTACCTTCAAAATGCATTACAAAATCAATAATGCTTCCGGCGGCAGTGTTCGCTTTCTGCCCCTGTGTGAACTGAGAGTTTCTCCAGAAACAGTTTTTTCTGTCGTCAATTCTTACGCTGTCGTGCTCCGCAAGGGAATAATATCCTCCGATTTTGGTCAGCGTATAGCCCATTCTTTGCGCATAATCCTTTATACGGATTACAGATTTTATTTTATCAAGGTCATATCTCTTCATCTGTATTCACAACCTTTCCGCTCAACAAGCGCTTAACCTCATTTCTGTAAAGCTTGCTTTTATCCATAGCTTTTGTCGCCTTATAAATGGTGTGGGAATAACCGGTGTAATTATTGCGGAAACGTAAATATTCTTCTTTATTTTCAGCTATGTAATAGCCTTTGCACAAACTGAAACAAATTTTATATCCCTTGTTTCGCAAGCTAAGACATATTTTCCGAAACTCCCTCGCTCCTATATTAAGGCGAGATAAAACAGTCTCGCCCGCAACCGGTTCGTTTGCGCTGAAATTCGATAAAAAGAGAAGCAAACGCTTTTCCGAATATGTCAATTTGTTCTTAGCTGAGATCATATGTGGTTCACCTCCGTCATTTATTATCCGACAACTCGGATAATTTTGTCGTCATCGCCTTATACAGCCTCGTGTCCTGCGGGAACTTATTTTCAAACGGTATTATTGAAGAGCCTGTATAAATAAGTCCCTGTCCCGGCGGGGAATTGGTGATGTGCGACAACTGCGTTGAACTGATATTCAAGAGCTCAGCAAGGTTAGCGCGGTCAAGCGGAGCCTGATTGAGCATTTCTATAAACTCGCAGTTTGAAATCATTGTACGCGCTATATCGTTTTCCAAAAGGTCTGACACGTTTTGCGTAATACCTGTGGGGAAACCGCCGTACTTTCTCGCGCGTTTATATAATTCACGCAGGAAATTTGCCGATGTTGTATTTTTAAACAGCAAATATATTTCGTCTATGTAAAACCAGGTGTTTTTGCCGCGCCGCCTGTTCTCCATAATTCTGTTCCATATATTGTCGAGTACGACAAGCATTCCGACGCTTGTAAGCGTAGAGCCGATGTCTTTAATGTCATAAACGACGAAGCGGTTATTATACGCGACGTTTGTTTTGTGCGCAAAGAGATTAAGAGAGCCGCGCGTATATATTTCTAACGATGTTGCAAGCTGCATAGCGTCATAGCCTGATATACCGTCAAGCTTGTCTTGGAAATCAAGCAGGGTAGGTATCTTGCTGTCGTCATATGTGCCCTTATCCGCATTGAACGAACTCAAAAACGGTTCATAGCAGCTTCTGCAGCACCTGTCAAGTATAGATCTCTGCGTGGCTGTAAGACCGTAACGTTCACCGAACGCCGTTTCACAAAAGCTTATAATGAAGTCGGATTTTAAGGTTATCGGGTCGTCGCCGCCGCCGTAATCTATATCCAAATCCATAGGATTTATATGCGCGCCGCCGCCGGCGGCTATTCGGACTACCTGTCCGCCCAGAAGTCTTGCAAGCGGGTGATACTCCGCTTCGGGGTCTATTACAATTACGTCATCGTCGGTATTAAGAAGCACATTTACCATTTCCTCTTTTCCAGCAACGCTTTTGCCGCTGCCGGGCGTTCCTAAAATAAAGCCGTTGCCGTTCTTGCTGTTTGCCCGGTTAAACAGTATCAAATTGCGTGAAACAGCGTTTATGCCGTAGTACATTCCGTTCTTATGCTGCAGCTCCTGTGATGTGAACGGCATAAATACCGCCGCCGACTCCGTCAAAAGCGTACGCTTTATGGATAGTTTGTTATTAGCAAGAGGCAGAGCGGAATTAAGTCCGTTTTCCTGCTGCCAATTAAGAGTGTCTATTGTACACATTTTAGTACGCGCAAGCGTTTCAATCGTATTCGTATCGCGGTCAAGAGCCGCC
Organism: uncultured Lachnospiraceae bacterium; assembly: GCA_964634635.1. GTDB lineage: Bacteria > Bacillota > Clostridia > UBA1381 > UBA1381 > Hominilimicola. Next base: position 3,857 of record CAZWMB010000045.1, on the reverse strand, counting down.
AAATCATCCGCAAAATGCACTATAACAAACGTCATGTAAAACATTTTCTGGTCTTTGTTTACAATCGCGTCCATAAAATCCTCGCATTCAGCCTGTGAGTATTTCAATTCAGATGAGATAAGCTCCGGAGAATATCCGTTTTTCGATGCGCGCTGCTGGCTTTTAATGACGTTTGAGTTTATATTAACCATTTGATTACGCACAATTTTTACAGCGTCCTCATTGTTCACTGTTTCAAAATTCATACTCAAAAGCATATTGCAGCTTATATCGCTCAAATCGGCCACGAAAGTGTCGCGCAAGGACGCTGGCAGCATTTTAAGATATAATGCTCGTCCGTATTTGTCACCGATACGAAAATGATTGCTTCCGAACTCGAAAGAGCTTGGCGCGATACAATCCTTTGTGGTAATTCCGGATTTTTTTATACCCTCAAAGGAAAACACTTCCGAAAACGTACCCTCTAAACCGAGATTATATATATCGTGCAGTATCTCAAGACGATTTACCGTTGAGAGCGTATGCGCTTGGGAGCCGCCGATTTTTTTTATATTAGCGGATATTTCACTTTCCAGCCTTGCAAAATCCGCTATTGACGCCTCGTAGCAGTCTGACGATAAGGCGATGTTAAGATACTTTTCTTTGACAAGGTTATTTTTACCCTCTTTCATTTTCTGTTTGATAACCTTTTCATTAAACTCATCGCGCAGCTCATTAAAATTATCGTTTCGAGGACGGATAAGAATATCATTCTCGAATGTCTCTTGATTAAGATTGCGATTATTGACTGTAATCTGAAATTTGACAGTCGGGTCAAAGCTATTAAGGAACTCGCCGTAGCTTAACAGCATTTGCTCTTGCTCGGCAAGCTTGGCTACGCTGTAATTTATATCGTCGAGTTTATAGCTTTTGGTAAAAACACCGCGCCGTGTTTCAATAATTCCATGTTCCTCATATACCCGCAGATAGGGAATTGTATCTTGTGCGGACTTTGGTATTTTTATCGGTTCTTTTTTATTTTGTTTCGCTTTTTTTGAATCGGATTTCAAAAATTCCATAGTATATTTCACCTCGCATTATTATTTAACAGCCTTTTTTGATTTAATGTATTTTCGCTTTTTAGGCTTGCTTTTCTTTGCGCTCTGCTGCGCTTCGGCTTTCCTGACAGCCTTTAGACGCACTTCGTGTTGATTGACGGTTATATATTTCCGCTTTTTCGGCGCTATGAAGTTATTTATAAACGCCGAAAAGAAAAACTGTTCAAATCTCATTCCGTAAGGCTTTACCCAGCCGAACAGGAAAATAGCCGCAGCGGGGAGTAAAAGAACAAACATCATTAAATCTCTGCTGATAATCGGTCTGAGAACGTTATACAGAAAAATACATATCGGCAGTCCTATGCCCAAGCAGATGGTCTGACGCATTGAAAACGGTCCGACAAACTTTGCTTCATACCTGCGTATCTCTTTCGGTATTCGTATATCTATCATTATTAAACCCTCCTTTAATTTACTCCGACAAGCTCTTTTGAAAACGACAGAGATTTGAGTATAAGAGATATGGCGGCAAAATATACACCAAAATATATGCCTAAAAACGAGAACAAACCCATATCGTTACTCACATAAGCAGCAAGAACATCAAGCATTATTACGCTTAAGAGCAGTAAAATGACATATATAACAATTCCCTGTATTGCAACCGCAAAAAAGCTTTTTAAAAACTTGAAGCCCGATCCCTGCATGCCCTGACCGAAAAAATCGGAAAGAGCGAGCGGCGCCATTGCTCCGCGCAGAAACAATTCAAATAATCGTGAGTATGCTATAACCTTGATAATTGTGTTTCCTATAATAGCTCCCACCCACGGTAAAACAAAAATTGCCATGTAAAACAGAGCCATCAGAACTCCTAAATTTTCATCCCAGTCCTTACCCGTTATTATGTGCCACGCGGTATGAGACAGGTTGGTCGGATTTGTCAGACTTCCGACGCCGAGAGCTTGTATTTTATTGAACAACGCTATTCCCACAGACATGAATACGGCAAGAAGCTCAAGACCGTGTATAATCAAATACTGACAAGCCACCAATTTACCAAACTCAAAGAACCATTTCTCAAACGTGAAATCCTCGTGCGTGGTCTTTTCGAGAAACGCGCAGACGAACCATATCAGCATAATACCTATACCGAGCGGCACCATTACATTGTCATATACCGTGGTCATAATACTCCACGCGGTGGGGAATTTTGTTTGCGGGTTCATTGTCAATATGTCTGTAACTCCGTCAAACAGTCCGCTGCCGAAGGCTTGTTCAAGCATCGACCGTAGTACATCATTCATATTAGTACCTCCTTGCAATAGTCAAGCCACGGGGCAGCTTGACTGCCGCCCGTTGACTTGACCGTATTTATTATGATATAAGCCCCGCGGTACGCAAGAGAATACGGAAGCCTACCAAAGCCGCGCCGACAACGGCGATACGCACGCCGCGCGTCTGCTGCTCGGAATTATCGTCCTTGTATGCCATGACAAGCATAAACACACCTGTGATAAGAACAACGATACCCACATAGAACGCAATTTTACAAATAAATTCCACAATGGAGCCTATCAATGCGCTGATATCGGTACTCTCGCTTATAGCTACCGTAGCGGCATTCGCCGGAACAGGGACTGAAGCTGCTGTTATAAACGCGATAGCCGCGCCCTGTAATTTCGATTTTACTTTTGCGTACATGTCCTTGATTTTGTTTTTGTATGTAATTATTTTTTTCATTAAAATTTCCTCCTTATTTCTCCATGCCCTGTTCTGGTACATTCTTATCTTGTTCAGGCGCCTTCTTATCCTTGTCCGTGGGATTATCCTTTGCGTTATTCGCGCTGTCAATCTGTTGTGAAAGCGTCGGCTTGTATGCGTTGATAATCATACCGCAGATAATCTTACCGTAGTCCTTTGAGCATTCCTTGCCGTCCTTGTCAGTCCATTCGGCCTTTTTGGGAGCGACAAACTCCTTATATTTGGTTTCGCCGTCTTTTTCATATTTCGCTGCAGGGAAATTCACCATAAGCCCCTTTGACGTCTCGTTTATCGCGATATTGCGGACAACAAAGTCGTCGCCGATGTTAAGCGCCGCCCAAGCTCTAAGAGTTGACGAGCTGTTTTCGACAGGTGATACAGTAACTGTAAATTCAGGGTTCAGCTCGCCGTTTGTATAAGCGTACCCATCCTTTGACTCATACGCTTTTTGTAAGGTCGCAAGTAGCGCCGCTCTTGCCTCTTCGGATTTCGGATAGAATATGTCAGCATATTTATCCTTGCCGTTCTTTTCATATTTGCGGCTTGGCATGGCTAAAAAATTACCTTTTTCACCCTCAACAAGCTTTATGCCTCTTAACGTTACCGCGTTGCCTATAGTAACGTCCGCATAAGCTTTTACCTTGCCGTTTTCCTGTTTCCATACATTATGTACATAAAGTTTATTCATTTTATTTTCCTCCTGATTTTTTAAATTGTTTTCGTTTAAATTTTTTCTTTTATTGCTACATTTGCTTACGGGCGGTCGCGGGAATTGCCTCCAAACCGACCCTTTTTAGACCTGAAAAGCATTGTTTTTCCCTCCTTAGAAAGTTTCTACACAAGCATAATAAAAAGTTTTCTGAGGTTTTCAACCAAAAAATTTAAAAAATTTTGTATTCTTTTATTATCGTGCTTCACGGTTTATCGGTTCGGCGTCTATTCCATTTTGCTCGTCCCGTCGTTTTTCTGCGGATGAAATGACGTCACCTAATGAGGCTTTCGCGTTTTCCTCCGCTTGACTGCGTTCCTCTATCAATTTATTGTAAAACTCTATTTCCT
>CAZWMB010000044.1:0-13311 GCA_964634635.1 uncultured Lachnospiraceae bacterium | reverse complement strand
TTAAATTTTTATTACGCAAGTGATGATTAGACATAACCGTGTAATTTTTGTTTTTTCTATTCTGAAAACCGCCATTATTCTTTCCTCCTAATTAAAATTTGACAAAGTAAAAGAAGAGTGTTACAATACTTACAGAGCAAAAAGCGTCGCGATTAGTTCGGGATTTTAGCAATAAAAAATGCCCCGATTTTTCTTTATCGAAGCATTTTTTAACAAAAGCATATTTAATTTTTAGGTTAATACTGTTTATTGACTGTCTAAAACCCTTGTGTTTATGCGATTTTTCCATAAGTCCTGTAAGAACACTCGCAACCAATTAAACCCTGTAAACAAGCCGTTTGCAGGGTTTTTACTATGATTTTTATTTTGGATTTTTGATGAACTCCGTTTTGTGAACTAAAAAACAAGAAAATTTTCAAAAGCTGTCAAAATTTTGAACAGAAAAAGAGGGCGTTTTCTCTATTTTGTAAAAAATCACTTATTGAGACACGCCCGAAAAGTACCAAACAAAAAAACGGGCGACCGACGGCCGCCCATACGAATGATTATTATTTTTATAAAAATAAATTCAGAAAAATCACGGTGTGAACGCTGTTCGCCCTGCCGTATAAAAGCATAAAAACCGCGTTAAATATTATTTTTTACCGGTTCGCCGAAAACCGGCAGACCGTTTTCATCATAATCAAATACCTTGGCGCGCGCGTGACGGTTGGGGTCATAGAGCGGGTCGCCGTCTACCTCCTTATAGTTACGGCTGTGATATATAAGCACATCACGTCCGCGGTCGGTGGTAAAGCAATTATGCCCCGGACCGTATTGACCGTTTTTCCGGCTTGTACAAAAGACCGGAACGTCGCTTTTGAACCACGAAACGCGGTCAAGCAGGTCGCTGTCCGCATCCGCCCAAAGCATACCCATACAATATCGCCAGCCGGTATCCGAGGCGGAGTAGGTGACAATGACCTTTCCGTTTTTCAACAGAACCGCCGGTCCCTCGTTAACCTCAAAGCCCTGCTTTTCCCAATAATATTCCGGAGTCGTGAGCAGCACGGGCGCGGACGCGAGAGTCCACGGATTTTTCATTTTGGCTATAAATATGTTCGACGGACCGTGCTCCGTCATTTTCTGCGCCCATAGTGTGTATTGAGTATCCTTCAAAACAAAGCTTGTCATATCAAGCGAAAAGCTCTGAATTCCTACGTTTATTTTGCCTAGCTCCTCCCATCTGCCTGTAATCGGGTTGCTGTCGGTACACATCAGCGCGTACGGGCGTATCTCCCATACGTCAATGCTTTCGCCGGCTGTGAAATATATGTACCATGCGCCGTTTATATAATGCAGCTCCGGCGCCCATATGTGAGCGCCCATTTCACCCGTCGTATGCTTTTTCCATATCACCTTCGCGTCAGCCGTAAGCAAACCGTTCAATGTACGCGCCCGGCGCAGCTCTATGCAGTCGTACTGAGGCATTGAGCCGGTGAAATAGTAATAGCCGTCCGTATGCAGATATACATACGGGTCCGCGCGCTGATATACGAGCGGGCTGTTGTATTCAAAGTCAGTATCCATAGAAAAAAAATCCGCCTTTCAGAAAATTATAAATAACTGAACAGTTACATTATAATATCATTCAGGCGATTTGTAAATAATTATTTGTGAAATTGTCTTCCGGTGTTATCAATTGTATAATTTTCGGAATAAATCAGCTCCGATATTGTGCAAAATTCATATTTGCATTCCAACGCTTCAATAATTTTCGGCAGCACGTCGGCGGTGTATTCGGCGCCTGTGTGCAGGAGTATTATGTCGCCGGCGGATGTGTTTTTAACGCTCCTGTCGTATATCTCCTGCTCAGTCGTGTTGCCGTAGTCAATTCCGTCAACCGACCATTGTATGTAGGTTCTGCCGCTGTTGTCGACAGCGCGGATAACAGTGTCGTTATAGCCGCCCGACGGCGCGCGCATAAGATACGGCTTTTCACCGGTTACGCTCGCTATCGCGTCATCGCCTTTGTCAAGGTCGGCGATAATTTCATCAGCGTTCATTCTGGTATAGTCCGAGTGATTGTAGGAGTGATTGCCGATTTCATGACCGGCGAGATAGATTTTCGCAAGACTTCCTCCGCACCTTTGCGCCCAGTTTCCGGTTACAAAAAACGTGGCTTTGCAGCCGTAGGTTTCAAGTACTGACAGAACGGCGTCAATGTCCTCGTCGCCCCACGCGCAGTCAAATGTCAGCGCGATTTTGTTGTCGGGACGCTCTACACTGTATATGGGTACCTCTCTGCCGTTTACCATGAATACGCTTACCGCTCTGCCGGTGGATATAACCGCGGCGGATATCGCTATCAGTAAAATTACAGCCATTATTATATGCTTAAGTTTAATTACAACGCAGTGCAACGCAGCCGCCTCCCAACAAATAACAGTTTGTACTATTATATGTGAGTCAAAACGGCTTTATGACATTAAAGCAGCCATGACGGTAAATTTTTCTCAGCCGCGCCGCTTTTTTTGCCCGGCTCGCCGGGTACGGATTTTACTGTCCCCTCGTCTTTCTTCGCCGGCGTGACGCGCCGTGCTTTTGATTTAGTGTCCCCAATAGATTTTGCCTCTGCGGTTTCAGCGCGCATGCTCTTTATATCCGCAAGCGCCTGACTGATGTCGGCGTCGCTTTCAAGAGGCGCGCTTTTAAAGCGATCCAAAAACAGCTTGCCCTCTCTGTTATAGGTTCTGTTAATGTACCTTGCGTAGCTTGTGACGAGCGACTTCATACACATTGAAACGCCTCGCTCACTCTCTTTAACAACAAGCCGTATTTCCGTTTTGGCAATCTCAAAACCGTAAATTTTTCCTCCCTCAAAGTTTTTTTCCAACAGCTCCGTAAAGACGCGCTTGTCCGCGTCTGTCATAAACAGCGCCTCACCCCTGAGAGTAATACGGTAGCTGCCGCTCATACTTTTCTCACGTGCTTTTCTCGGCATTTTAGCGTCCCTCCTTTTATTCCTTCTATAATGTAATTATATCATAAAATTATCAGGGACACTAAAACATTTTAATTACAATTCAATTACAAATCAGTAATAAAGGGCGGACAAACAGAATAATTATTAGGGTACAATTATACGGGAGGGAATATCATGCAAATCACATACCATTCAAAAAGCGCCGCGCAGGTGGCGGAGCTTATGGATACCGACATTAAAAACGGACTTACCAACGACGAGGCGAGGGAGAGGTTGAAAAAATACGGAGCTAATGTACTCCGTGAAAAGAAAAGAAAGGGCATAGCCGTAAAATTCCTTGAGCAGTTTAACGACTTCATGATTATAATACTCCTCGCGGCGGCCGCCGTATCCTTTGCGACTTCGCTTATGCGGGGCGAGGCGGACGTTACGGAGCCTGTTATAATTCTTGCGATAGTTGTTCTAAACGCCATGCTGGGAGTAATACAGGAAAAACGGGCGGAAAGAAGTCTTGACGCGCTCCGCAAGCTGTCCTCGCCTCACGCCTGCGTACTGCGCAACGGTAACGAGGTGACGGTGGACGCGTCCTGCGTTGTGCCGGGCGATATACTGATTGTGTCGGCTGGCGACATTGTCGCGGCGGACTGTCGGCTTGTCAGCTCCAATAATCTTACAGTTGACGAGTCCTCCATGACAGGAGAGGCGGTCGAGGCGGAAAAGGACGCGAGGGCCGTGCTTGATGAACTGACGCCTCTGGGGGACAGAAAAAACCTGCTCATGGCGTCTACATCTGTAATCTGCGGAAAGGGTACGGCGATTGTGACCGGTACCGGTATGAATACGGAGGTCGGCTCAATCGCAGACATGCTGCTTACGGACGACGAGCAGCAGACTCCGCTCCAGAAGAAGCTGTCGGATACCGGCAAAACGCTTGGTATAGCAGCTCTGTTCATATGTCTGGGTATATTCATAATAGGACTTACGCGGCGTCTGCCGCCTTTTGAAATGTTTATGACGTCAGTGTCGCTCGCGGTGGCGGCGATACCGGAGGGACTTCCGGCGATAGTGACAATAATGCTCGCGCTGGGCGTTATGAGAATGTCAAAGCACAACGCCATTGTGCGAAGTCTGCCGTCGGTAGAAACGCTCGGCAGCGCCTCTGTCATCTGTTCGGACAAAACCGGTACGCTTACGCAGAATAAAATGACTGTAACTTCCGTATACAGTGAGGATGAAAAGACATTGCTGCGTCTTTGCGCGATGTGCTGCGACAGCGACGGCGGACACAGAAGCCCCACGGAAGCCGCGCTGCTGCAGGCGGCAAGCCGTATAGGGCTTGACAAGGCGGCGCTTGACAAGAAATACCGCCGTATCGATGAAATCCCGTTTGACTCTACCCGTAAGCGTATGGCTACTCAGCATAGGGATATAAAGGGATATAAGACAATAGTAAAAGGAGCGGTTGAATTCGTGCTGCCGCTGTGCAAAAGTATGTACACGGCTCAGAGGATTATCAGCATGTCCGACGGCAGCCGCCGTAAAATCATGGCTCAGAACGCGAAAATGACGTCCGAGTGTCTGCGTGTTATAGCGGTTTGCTATCGCGACGACTATGAAAAGAAAAAAATCAACGAGGATAATATGACCTTTATAGGTCTTATAGGTATCGAGGACCCGCCGCGTCCGGAGGCAAAGAACGCTGTGGAGCAGTGTAAAAGGGCGGGTATACGTCCGGTTATGATTACGGGCGACCACGCGGGAACGGCGCTTTCAATCGCCAAAAGAATAGGAATAGCCTCGGGCAGCGGCGAGGTCATGACCGGCGCGGAGCTTGACAAGCTGTCGGACAGCGAGCTTGCGAAAGGCATACGCCGTTACAGCGTGTTTGCGCGTGTGACGCCGAGTCATAAAATGAAAATTGTGAAGGCGCTGAAGGCTAACGGAGAGATTGTCGCCATGACAGGAGACGGAGTGAACGACGCGCCGGCGCTGTCTGCCGCGGACATAGGATGCAGTATGGGAATTACCGGTACGGACGTAGCCAAGACCGCGTCGGATATGATCCTGACGGACGATAATTTTGCTACTGTGGTCTATGCGGTGCGTGAAGGCAGGAGTATTTTCGCGAATATAAAAAAGGCGGTACAGTTTTTGCTGTCAAGCAATATCGGAGAAATACTTACCGTTTTCGGCGGACTTGTATTCGGCTGGACGTCGCCGCTGACAGCGATACAATTGCTGTGGGTTAATCTGGTAACCGATTCGCTGCCCGCTATCGCGCTGGGACTTGACGCTCCTGACAAGGACATAATGGATAAAAAACCGCGTTCGCCGGAAAAGGGGCTATTTTCGGACGGACTCTGGGCGGCGATTATACTGGAGGGCTTTATGATAGGCGCGCTCGCTCTGCTGGCGTTTTCAATAGGCGCGAATATAATGGGGGATATAACAACCGCGCGTACCATGGCGTTCGCCGTACTGAGCCTGTCGCAGCTTGTACACGCGTTCAATATGCGCAGCGAGCATTCGGTAATCAAGGCGGGACTGTTTAAAAATCCGTACCTTGTGCTGTCGTTTGCCGTAGGGCTTATACTTGAAACGGCGGTTATATCTGTTCCGCCGTTTGCCGCGGTGTTTGGCGTAACGCCGCCGGGAGTACTCGGCTGGATAATAATAGCCGTTCTTTCACTGGCTCCGTTGTTTATTGTAGAAACGCAAAAGGAATTTTCAGCTCTTATTGAAAGAAAGAAAAAGAGACAATAGCGTTATTGTGTCAATATTGCCGTACGGGATTGACACAATATTTGTGAAGTATGTACAAATTTGCCCGATTTTGATATCCGCGCTTGCAAAGACGGCAATATTGAGATATAATATACGTACATATTGAAACCAAAGAGGGTTTCGGGATCAATCCCGTCACCCTCTTATTTTTTTTGGAGGTACAGGTTATGTCAGTATACGAGAATATCAGCGTTTCCGGCGCTCTTGAGGACTATCTGGAAACTATATATAAGCTTTCGGAAAAGAATAATAACGTACGTATAACAGACATTGCGCTTGCGCTCGGCATATCCAAGCCGAGCGTGAACAGAGCGGTAAACACGCTGAAAGGACAGGGGCTTGTTTCACATGAGCCTTACGGGGACATCGCGCTTACCGAGCAAGGACGCAGGATAGGGGAGACGGTCAGCCGCCGTCATGCCATGGTCAAGAGTTTTCTTGTCAGGGTACTGCGCGTAAGCGAGGAGGACGCGGAGAAGGAGGCGCGCCGTATTGAGCATAATATCAGTCAGAATACCATAGACAAAATGGAGCTGTTTATGGAGAATTAGAGCCTGCTCAAATAAGCGTATATACGCGGCTTTTTGTAAATTTAACAAAATCATACTGAAAAAATCCCCTAATTTATCTTATGTGAACGGGTTATATAAAATATAAAGCAATATCAAAAACGACACGGAACAATCCGTGCCGTTTTCGTATGAAGAAAAAAATGAAAAAATTAGCTGTGAATGAGAAAATACCGATATATTACCTCATCCGCTTATATTGATTATACGGTTCTAGCCTTAAAATAACCTTAAAAATACAGTTTTTTCACAGATTTTTTTATTTCACGTACTGTTTTGGCTTTTGACCGCGACAGCTTTTTGTTCGTACGCATTAGCGAGTATGCCGCGCGGCGGGCTGTCGCGGCGGCGTATTCCTCCGAGAATACGGTATTATCGCCGTCTTCGGCAAAGTCGCCGGATACGGCGAGATTACTTATTCCGGTCGGGATTATCTCAAGCTTTGACGGTATTGGAGCGATATTCGCGCGCGCGTACCTTCTGTGACATGGAATGACGTTTATAACTGTTTCGCGTATATCGTCCCAAACCTCGTCAAGCCTAAGGCAGGAAATAAGCTCGTACAGAATTTCCGCGCCGCTGCAGTTTGTCATAGGTTTGTCGCAGGTATCGCCGTCGCGTTCGTATTGCATAGCGGTACCCCAGATTACGCATATATCCTCATTCAGGCTTTTAAAATGCGTATTCGGAACCGCGCATATTGTCATTTTCCAGGCTGAATTGTCAAGAACGATAATTCCGTCGCCGCCGAGAGCGCCGCAGGTAACCTTGTCAATCAGCTCAGGCAGAAGTCTGTTTGAGAGCGTTATTGTAAATTCCTCCGATTTGGAGTGTTCGGACTCGTTAAAAATTTCGTACGGGTCTTTGAAGGCGGAATTCTTCCGTGAGAGCCTGTACCATAAATCATAATCCGAAACGAACATATCCGGCGCGCTTTCGTTAAAGCTGCCGAGCGCCTCGCTCATACCCATGTTGTCCGTGGGAATAATAACAATATCTCCCTCGTTGAGATAATAGGTTTTACGTACCGCGCCGTCGCACAGGTGTATGGCGTCCGCCTTGCCGCCGTCAAAATCAATGTCGGTTACAGACGCGCTCTCGCGTATGTCAACGCCCTTCTTTTTCAGATGCGCAGTAAGCGGAGATATTATTTCCTCGCAGCGGTCAAACTCCGCCGGGAACGTGCCGGTCAAAAGCTTGTCAACATGCTCGATACAGCTTATAAGCTCATACGCGCCGGAGTTGCGTGTAAAGCCGTAGGCTGCGGAAAGGATTTTCCAGAACTGTGACGAAAAGAAGTCCTGAGGCAGTCTGTCGCTGATAGTTTCCGAGCGCAGAGCGGACCGCTTACTTTGCGCGAGAGCGGCAATCGCGCGTACATGCGGGCGCGGAGCTTTTATCTTGGACATGTCGTTTACATTTCCGTTTTCGTCTATGAAGGTGATGTTTCTCGCGGGAGATACGCGGTACAGATTAAGTATTTCATCGCATACCGTAAGCTCGGGAATGTCCGGCGACTGAACATCCTTTATAAGGTCAAAGAAATTATCGCTGTTTTTCTCGTTTATGACCTTTCCGCGTCTGCATATATAGCCCGTCCTTTCGTTGCCGCAGACCGGAGCGCCGTTTGTGAACACATGCACGTTTTCCGGCTCCATACCGCAGTCGCGCACAAGATACAGCGCCGCCGCGAGCGCGGACAGACCTCCGCCGGTTATATACGCGTTTTTCCGGGCAAGCGTCCTTGCTTTTTCCTCAAGTCTTTTTTCATTTCCGCGCTTGTGTACGGCGACCGCGGCGGCTGTCGCCGCGGCTGCCGCGGTGACAGCCGCGCCTATACACAAAAGTTTTTTTAAATCGCTTTTCCTCATCGCAATACTCTCCTAAAATATTTTTTTAATAAATATATTTTACCACAAAAAATCCGATTTGTACATATAAAAAATTTATAGCTTTTTTTCGTTTTGTACTTGTAATATTTTTGTAAATAATGTATAATAAAGACATAAATACGTAGAGGTGACATACTTAATGAAAAGCTTTGACATAAGGACAAAAATATATTTTGGCGATAACGCTCTTGACAGGCTTGCGGATTTGCCGTACAAAAAGGCGCTTATTATAACCGATCCTTTTGTTGCCAAGAGCGGAATGTTGCAAATGATTACCTACCGTCTGAATGACGGATATACGGAATTTGAGGTTTTTTCCGATATAGTTCCCGACCCGCCTATCGAGAAAATTTCAATCGGCGTGAAGAAGATGATAGAGTACAGTCCTGATGTTATCATTGCCGTCGGCGGAGGCAGCGCCATTGACAGCGCGAAGTCAATACGTGAATTCGCATCGAGAGCGATGAATACGGAAACGGCGCTTATAGCCGTTCCGACTACCTCCGGCACAGGCTCAGAGGTTACCTCGTTCGCGGTAGTTACAGATCCGTCGAGGGATATAAAATATCCGCTGGTGTCGGACAGTATGCTGCCTACGGAGGCTATTCTTGACGCCGACCTTGTCAAGAGCGTTCCCGCCGGCGTGACAGCGGATACGGGTATGGACGTGCTTACACATGCTATTGAGGCCTATGTCAGCATAAACAATAACGAGTTTTCCGCGGCGCTTGCGGAAAAGGCGATTGAGATATGCGGTACGTTTTTGCTGCGCTCGTACCTTGATAATAACGATACGCACGCAAGAAAAAAGATGCACGTTGCGTCCTGCCTTGCCGGACTTGCTTTTAACAGCGCGTCGCTCGGGCTTAACCACGGTATTGCTCACGCGCTGGGCGGTAAGTTCCATATTCCTCACGGCAGAGCCAACGCGATGCTGTTGCCGCATGTAATCGAATACAATTCGGGCATCAATAAACATTCAAAAAGCCGGAAGGAATATCCGAAATGCGTTGAAAAGTATGTGAATGTCGCAAAGCTTTTGGGCGTTAACAACTTTAATGAAATCACTACTATCCGTGCGCTTGTGGGCTGGGTACAGTTTATGCTGAAGGAAATGAACATACCTATTTCAATTTCACAGTACGGTCTTGACAAGACCGAATATTTCAACGCAATTGACTCGATGGCCGAGAAAGCGCTTGCAGACGCGTGTACAGCGACAAATCCGCGCGTGCCGTCAAAGGCGGAGGTCGTTCTGATACTGGAGCATTTGTATGAATAAATAAGTAGTATTACATATATCTTGAAATGGCGGAGGCGACCGCCATTTTAAGTTTATAAACGGAGAAAAATGAAGCCTGAAATGAAAAAGCCATTAAAAAAAACATCGAAAAAGTCATTGAAAAAGGACGTGTTAAAGGACGGCGCCGCTGCTGCGTTTTTAGGGCTTTTAATGCTCATACAGCGGTTTTTGAGCGGCGCGTACAAGCCCGTCATGGACGACTGGTTCCTGTACGGAGATTTGTACAGAACAATACCTGAACGGATAAACGCGCTCGCCGCCGCTAACGAGAAATTCGCGATACGTCCGCTTGCGGGCTTATGCGATTTCTTTATTGTAGCGCCGCTTTACAAGCGTCTGTGGCTCGTGGAGCTTATTCTTACGCTGTCGCTGCTTGTCGGGGCGTTTCTTATAATACGCGCCGTAAAACGCGCCGGAGCGGCCGCGGGGGGAATTGCGTTATGTTTAATGTGCCTCTTGCCGGTGAACATGGAGGCGACCTATTGGATTGCCGCGGCTGTACGTATTTGCTATTCAATGCTGTTTATCGGCGCGGCGGTTTACGCTTTGAGCGCGTATTACGGAAACGGCGGCAGGATGGGACTTGCGCTGTACGCGATATTCGGATTGTTTGCAGTCGGATTTTACGAGCCGGCGATTGTAATTTACGTTCTGTTGTCAGCGTTCACAGTCCTTGCGAACAAAAAGACGCGCCGGGATTTACTCCCGCTTGTCATCACCTGCGTTCAGCTCGGCGTTATAGCTGTGTATTATATTGTAAATTCCGGCACGGGTGAAATACAGTCGCGCGGCGGTATCGTTGACACAAATTTGCTTGAACACATAGAAACAGTAGGTAACTATATAAAGGATATATTCACTGTTTACACGTATGAAATTATAATTAAGGGCTGGTCGCGCGGACGCGATACAGTATTCGGCGCTCACGCCCTTATAAAGACCGCGGCTGTCGGTATACTGTCGCTGGGCTTTGGAGTATTCTCCGCCGCGGCGCTCAAAAAGAAAAAATGTTCCGTCAGAATACTGATTGCCGGCATTGTACTGTTTTTTGGCGGTATCGCGCTGAATTTTGTACTCGGCTCCGAGCGTATACCGCTCAGACTTGTATTCTTTTCCTACCTTGGCGCGGGAATTGTAATCGAGGAGATTATAGCCGTACTGCCGCTCGCGCCGCGCAGGATTTTAACAGGCGCGGCTGTCAGCGCGGCGGCGTTTGTGTTTACGGTGTCGGGAGCGGGAGAGGTAAGCGAGTACCGGCTGGTGTCCGATTTTGACGAGTACATCGCGCGCCAGCTTGTGGACATGGATACCGGCGGGAACCTTACCAATGTGGATCGCAATACGTATCTTTTCGGCGGTCAGCATGGGTATGAGGAGGACGACTGTATACATTATCTCGACCATATACGCGGCGCGAGCGGCGGCTACGCCGAGCTTACGGGGTGCGTACGCCATTTGACTGATACAGCGTACACAAACAATATTGTGACGTTTACCTATGGGGATATACAGATACTGAAACCGTGGATAGATATGGATGGAATATGCACCTTTTACGGGCTTGAGTACGACAAGACGGTAGTGCGGGTATCGCTCGTGCCGGACGGTGAAAACTATATAGTCGCTCGGGAGGACGGCTCACAGTTTGGCAGATTGGAAAAGGTGGACGAAACAAGGTATCAGTATTTTGACTGACGGACGCTTGGTATAAAATTATGTTTAAAAAGCTCTGTTCGGTGGTATATAACATAATATAAGAGTGCGAGAGGTGGCTATGAAGGAAATATCTATAAAAAAAGCGGCGCTTATAAACGGAGCGGCGAGTTATACCTGTGTCCTTCTGCAGCTTGTATTCAGCGCCGTACTGGCGAGAATACTGCTGCCGGAGGACTTTGGGATAATAGGCGTTATGACTGTATTTACAACTTTTTTTACAATTCTTGTCAATATGGGAATGGGAACGGCGGTAATACAGGATAAAACGCTTGACAATAACGACATATCAAATATATTTACCTTTAATATTTATGCGGCGTTTGTATTGGCGGCGCTGTTTGCGCTGTTTTCAATTCCTCTTTCGCATTTTTATAATAACGGCGAATACATAAAAATCGGATGTTTGCTGTCGCTGTCGCTGCTTTTCTCAACGCTGAACATGATACCAAACGCGCTGCTGCTGAAGGAAAAGCGTTTTGTACTCATCGGTCTCAGAATGGTTGCGGTTACGGTTGTCAGCAGCTCTGTCGCGGTGGTACTCGCGCTTATGGGCTTTCGGTACTACGCAATAGCGGCTCAGTCCATAATGCAGGCGGCGGCAAATTTTATATGGAATTACAGCAGCGTAAGAATAAAGCCTAAACTGAAATGCGGTTTTGCCAGTATAAAAAAGATATTCGGATTTTCAATGTATCAGTTCGCGTTCAATATAATGAATTATTTTGCCAGAAATGCGGACAATCTGCTGATTGCGAAGTTTATGGGCAACAAGTCGCTCGGCTACTATGAGAAGGCGTACAAGCTCGCGCTGTATCCGGAACAGAACCTGACACATGTCATAACGCCGGTAATGCACCCGATACTGTCCGAGCACCAGGACGATAAAAAATACATATATGATAAATACATGTCCATAGTCAAGCTGCTTTCACTGCTTGGTCTTTTTGTCGGTATTTACATGCATTTTGCCTCGTATGAGATAGTGTGTATCATGTTCGGTGAGAACTGGTGGGCGTCAATCGCGTGTATTGAGCTGCTCAGCCTGTCCGTATGGGCGCAGGTTGTCAATTCAAGCTCCGGAGCTGTTTTTCAGAGCCTCGGCAATACAAAAAACCTGTTTATAACAGGTTTTATCTGCGCGGTATGCACGTTTACGGGTATTGTGTTGGGAGTTGCGGAGGGCGGTATTAACGCCGTATCCCGCAACGCGATGATTTCATATAACATAAATTTCTTTGTGTCATATTACATACTGATTAAAAAAACCTTCGGTTTCAGCTTTCGGAAATTTCTTAAAAGCTTTTTGCCCGACCTCGGCATTGCCGCGCTTGTTGCGGCGGCGGGTTTCCTGTCGCGCTATGTTACAATTGACGCGTCTGCTATATTCGGTATAGCAATCAATGCCGGAATAAAGCTTGCCGTTATGGGCGGCGCGTACCTGCTGGGACTTGTCGTGTTCCGTCAGCTGCACCACCTGACCGCGCTGCTGAAAAGGAAATAGCTTAATCGTACCTGACGGTACTCCGTGGGTACGGTTTAGGCTCGTCCGTTATACCTATAAGGTAATCCACGCTTGTTTTATACAAATCAGCTAATTTTCCGAGCAATTCCAAAGGTATTCTTCTTGTTCCGTTTTCATATTGCGCGTAAGTATTCTGGGCGCATGACAGATACTTGGCAACCTCCCGCTGCTTATAATCATTGTCCTCTCTTAAATCTCTGAGTCGCAAATACATAAATATCACCTCAAAAAAATTATATGTCATCTCAAAATGAGCCGACATACTTCATCTCGTTTTGAGATGAAAATTTTGACGAGGTATGCGGCAGGCTGTAACGCTTATCTTTTTTATCCATTTTAATCCTCCTCCGCCGTTTTCTTAATTTTTGTGTTTGCGTGTAAAATCATATAGTTTTTTTACGTTTTGTTTGGGAAATGTTAAAGTTATGTTAAAGCTTAAATTTCCGGCTTGTTTTTCTCTTTTACAAACACCGTCGCGATAACGAGCATCGCAAGCGATACCGCAGCCATTGAAACAAAGGTTACATTCAAGCCGTGTATCGCCGCCCTCGCGCCGTAGC
>CAZWMB010000043.1:0-13343 GCA_964634635.1 uncultured Lachnospiraceae bacterium | reverse complement strand
TATATCCGGCATGTTCGTTTTTTACAAACGCGAATACTAAGCATTATTTACTCGCGTTTTGTTTTTATATAATCTTTTATTACCTTCACACACTTATCCACACCAAGCGCGGCGGTATTCAGGCATAAATCATAGTGCCGCGGGTCCGACCACTCTATTCCGGTGTTGTGCAAATAATAGTCGCCGCGGGTCTTATTCATTGAGTGAATAAGGCTTTTCGCATCCTCGGGATTAAGCTCGTACAGCCGGATAACGCGGCGCATACAGTCGCGCAAGGGCGCGTATAAATAAACCTTCACAACGTTTTCATAGTCTTTAAGCACATAATCCGCGCATCTGCCTACAATCACGCAATCCTCCGTATCCGCTATCCCGCGTATAGTTTCCGACTGACGTTTAAATTCCGCGTCCGCCTCGTCCAGCGACGCCTTGTGTATGCTCTCGTCATCACCCGAATAAGGCTCGTCCGTTCCGTTTGCCATTTCAAAAATCTCTCTGCCATAATACTTTATTCCAAGCGTTTCGGCAAGCTTTTTTCCAATCTCTTTGCCGCCGCTTCCATAGCTCCTGGCAATAGTTATAACTGTTTCCATCCGCACACACCTCCCTCAAATTAAGCTATGATATATATACCACCGTTTTAGGCCTTTTAAACATCTTTTTCAGAACCTTGAAAAAACAAATTTTCCGCTTTCGGACAGCTCGTCGTCACTGATACCGTCATTTACGTCCGCGCCCGACACAAGAGCGGCGCTGCTTTCGTTTTTATCGCAATAGGACCAGTTTGCCCAGCTTATGCCGCGCTCATTCATAAAATCAATCCATGCCTGCGCCTCGTCCGTAAAAACGCCTCCGTTACCGTCCGCCGCGCTCATGCCCCACTCAGACACAAACACGGGCAGTCCGCTTTCCGCTATCCGCTGACGCAGCCAGCCGGTATGCGTACCCGCGTAAAAATGACAGGTGTACATTATATTCACACCCTCTAACGGGTTCCCTGCCGCCTCGTGCAAATCCTGACTCCATGTAGGGCTTCCCACCAATATAATACCGTCGCTCCTCTCACGGATAACCCGAATAATTCTTTCCGCATACGGCTTGACGTCATCACTCCAGGTAACATTGCCGTTAGGCTCGTTGCATATCTCGTACAGTACCGCGGGGTTATCTCCGTAACGGTCAGCCATTTCCGCAAAAAACTCCGCCGCCGCGTCCGCGTTGTCCAACGGATTTCCGTCTGACAAAATATGCCAGTCGATAATCACATACATATCCTGTCTTACAGCGCTGTCAACCGCGTTTATCAGCGTATTTTTTACAGAGGAGTCGGACAGGTATCCGCCTTCGGCGGTGTACATCGCGCATCGGAATAAATTCGCGCCTCGTTCGGCGGTGGCTTTTATCGCGTTTTCAGTCGCAAAATCCGGAAACCACTGCAATCCGTGGCTTGACATGCCATGCAGCACAACCGTCTCTCCGCGCTCGTTCACAAGCTGAGTACCCTCGACACGCAGCGCGCCGTTTTCACTTACTCCGCCGCGCACGGCGGCCGGAGCCTCTGTCGGCTCCGGCTCATACGGCGCGAGTCCGCCGCGCAGCTTTGCCGCGCGCATAATTACCGCGCACGCCTCGGCGCGTGTAAGCGAGGACTTCGGATTTATATTACCGTTTTCATCGCCGTATATAACGCCGTTTGCGTACGCGGCAATGACCGCGTCATAATAACGTCCGTCAAGCTGTGAAAAATCCTTCACTGCGGAGTGGACCTGATTATAGTCGCCCCGCATGTCGGGCAGAAAGGCTTTCATTACCACCTTAACCGCGAGCTGACGCGGTATCGGCTCGTCATATGTATCTCCCGTCGGCGGTATTTCATCCCAGTCATAGTAACCGCTCTCAAGAGCCGACCGCATCAATCCGTCCGCCCAGTGCGTGCTTTGCCCCGCCGATGACTGAAGTCCGGCAATTCTTCCGACCACCGACACAAGCTCCGCTCTTGTTATTGCTTTTGACGGGCGAAAGGTACCGTCGGCGTAGCCGCTGAGATAACCGCTCTCCGTCATTTCCGTCACATTGTTATAGTACCATTCTCCCCGCTCCACGTCCGTAAACGCGCGCGCAGTACCGCTTACGCATAACATAAGTATTGTAAAAAGCGCTGCGGCTGTCTTTCTTTTCATTGTTATCCCCCCTTCGTCAGAATTTTACCTCAGTATATTTCATCTGCGATATTTATAATCTCAAAACCCGCCGCGCTCGCGTTCCTTACTGTCTGACCGGTTCCGCTCATGCCAAGCACGCAATACGCGATACAATAAGCGCTGTCCCAAATCATACGCATATTGCGTCTTTGCATACAGCCCTTATCGTACTCCTCCGACACGTATAAAATCTCGTCCGCGCGGGACAGCATCAGTCTGTAATAAAATTTCGCGTTATTGCTCCATTTCGCACTCTGGTTACGGCAGGGCAAATACAGTATCAGCCGTATTTCGGGACGGCTCTCGCGTATTCGCGCAACGCTTTCCGCCGCCAGCATGTCAAAGCCGAGAGCGCCGCCTGAAATAAAATTTACCACGCCTTTTTCTCTATACATCGTTTCTATATTTCCTATCAGCTTTTCGCGGATTAAATCCAGTTTGTCCGACGGCAGCTGTCTATGACCCGTAAAAAAACAGGTTTTTTGTTTGTTCACGCTATCACCCCATAATAATTATATATTTGACAACGCGTTTTTTCAAGTCCTAATTGATAAAAAAGTATACCGAGGACAGCGCGGTTAAAAACGCCATGATAAAAAGTCCGGCTCCCCCCGTCCTGTTGCCGTCCCTGACAGTATATATACCGTAATTGACTATCCTTACGATACAGACAAATATCAGTATCAGCGCAATTGCCGTCTGCAAAGCTGTTCTCCCCCCTCTCAGTCTTTATTTCTGATTATAAGACCCGTGCGTCTTATCTTAAACTCCGTGTTGACCTTTATGTCAAATTCCGAAAATTTTACGGTATCCTTAAATTCGCCGTACCTGTCGTTGGTCAGAAATTTTGATTTTGATTTCTGTCTGAGCTTGAATATATCGCTGTCGTATTTTTCGTACATTTCCTTTACAAACGCGGTCATGGCGCTGTTCATATACTCCTCGGAGCTTTTTTCAAAGCCTTCTATATCGGACTCAATATTATAGTCGGCGGGCAGAGAGTACAAATCGCTTTCAACAAATAAATTTATTTCAATTTTTTTATTGTCAAGATCTATATCGATATCGGGTTTCTTTTTTTGAATAAGCTTTACTGTCACGGGAACGTCCGGAGTCTGTTCGCTGTATAGTGTAACATAGCTGTCGCGGTAATTGCCGCTGATTATTTTGTACATTTCCGTTTCAATAGAGCCTAAAAAACCGACAAGCTTATCCTTTTTGAATATCGCCGAGCCGATTGCCTCGCTTTTGTTTTTCTTTTCAATCGCCGCCTCGCCTCCGATGTAGTCCTTCATTTTATACTCAAACTCATTTTCATTTAACGGCGCCTCGCTTTCCTCCTCGTTTTCAGCCTGTTTCTGTGAGGTTTCCCCGCTCCGGCTGCCGCCGCTGTCCTGTCCGGACTGATCCCCCTCCTTCTGTTCCTCTTCTCCGTCCGCTTTTTCGCCTCCGGAGCCTTCATCGCTTTCGGACGACTCGCCGCCTTCCTCCCCGCCGTCGCCGCTCTTTATTACGCCCGCGACCGGCAGCAAGCTGTCATAATCCTCCGTCTGCGTGCCAAACAGAAAATCACGCGCGTGTCCCTGCGGCAAACCGATAAGATTGTTTTTCTGATAAATCAGCTGATAATATTGAACGGGATTTACCTCCATTTCCGGAGTAACCGAGGACAGATAATCGTTTGCGCTGCCTTTTGTAACGGCGAGCGTCAAGTCGGGACGCAGCTCGGTGCTTCTCGCGAGGGTTTCAAGTATGTCCTTCAGTCCGGAGCGCGCCGTCTCGCTCGAAAATACCATAATTTTCGCGTGGGAAAGAGAGAACGTCTTGCTGACAAGATGGTCGGCAAGACCTATCGCGGCATAAATATTCGGCGCCTCGACGGTAATTTGCTCGACAATTTCGCTGCCGGTCTTGCCTCCCTCCTCGGAGGCTCCGCCGCTTATGGCGTTTGTATTTGCGTACTGTATTGTCATTTCATAGTTACCGTTGTCCGCCTTGTCCATACCTAAAGCCACTACATACGCTGTTTCGTTAGGCTCCCTTCCGCCGCAGCCGGAAAGCAGGAAGGTCAATAAAATCGGGATAACAACTAACAGTCTTTTATTCACTTAACTCATCGCCGTCCTTTTCTTTTCCGATTTTTTTACCGCCATAATACTTTCTCGATACAAGCCCGAAAATAATCGGCAGTAAAAACGATATAGGATATACCGCTATGTTTTCCCACTCCTCAACGCTTACCAAATCTATCAGCGAGCTTGGCAAAAGCGCAATTACTCCGCTTATAATTACAACGGGAAATATCAGCGGTCTGTAATATTTAAGCCCAAAGGTAATCTGCCATACATAGCACAGCACATACACATAAATCGCGGCGTACAGGAAAAGCACCAGCGACCATACAAATTGAAATATCGCCTCAAAGCGACTGAAAAAGCTGCTCAGATATATAACTCTCGCAAGCTGATAAACCGGTATCATAAATTCCTTTGACTCCGGATACGGATAAATCAGACAATACGCCAGTATTATAATCAGTGAAATAGCCGCGCTTAAATATATCGCGCGCCAGCCGCTTTTTTTCGCCTCGCTGTAATTCTCGCAGTACGGCAGCAGAATATTTAAAATCAAAATGTCGGAAAACAGCGAAAGAGTATTAAGTCCCCTAAAGAATATACCGCCAAATCCGTTTCCAAAAATTGGCAGCAGGTTGTCAATATTATAATACGGAAGGAGCAGCAGTACAAACGCGAGGAATACCGCGCCGGCAATCACCATAAATATATTATTTATTTTCGCCAGCGGTTCAATACCTATATACGCGCCCAGCGCTATCGCGACAACAAACGCGCCTATAATCACCTCAACACGAAAGTCCTGAAGCAAAACAATCTTGACCGTTTCGGGGAATATTCTTATTATAGAGGCAAAATTTATTATCAGTACGGTAAACACAAATATACCGATAAAGATTTTCAACCCCTTCCCTCCCGACATCTCGGCGAGCTGTATAATATTTTTTTTGCCGCGGTACAGCGTAACGGTTACAAGAAACAGCAGCGCCGCCATAACCGTATTAAAAATTATTTCCAGCCACGCGCTGTTACCGCTGTTTTCAATTACTATTCTCGGAAATGTCAAAAGCATTTTCGCAGATATTAAATTTACAAGCAGTGTGGTTATTTCTTTTCTTTGCAGCATTGTTACTCCCTCCGCGCTTTCTGTTTTCAGTCAGAGCTTCTTTTGTTTATTTTCCAGTTACGGCTGATTTTTGTTTCTTCCCTGTCATTCTCGGTATGCAGAAAACCGGGACGCCTCTCCCTGCGCCATATCGGATTAACAAAAATCGCATTAGCCATGCTCCTGCTCCCGACCTTGGGAGCGGGCGACAAAAACGGTACGCCAAAGCTCTTTTCCGACGCGATAAGCAGGCTGTACAGAAAAATACCGATTGCAATCCCGTAAAAACCCATAAGAGCGGCAAGCGCTATAAAAATAAGTCTTAATATTCTGCAGCTCCAGCTCAGCGTATAGTCCGAGGTCGCGAACGAGCCTATACCCGTTATCGCTATAACAATTATCATAATCGGGCTTACTATCTTGGCGCTTACCGCCGCCTGTCCCAAAATAAGACCGCCGACTATACCGAGCGTCGAGCCTATCGGACTGGGCATTCGTATTCCCGCCTCGCGTATCATCTCAAAGGATATATCCATTAGCAACAGCTCCACAAGACTCGGAAACGGTACGTTTTCACGCGACGCGGCTATTGAATACAGTAAATAAGTAGGAATTATTTCCTGATGAAACAGAGTTATCGCCAGATAAAGCGCGGGCAGCAGCGCCGAGAAAAACATCGCTATCATACGCACGATTCTTGACATATTCGCGTACGGCACGCGAAGGTAATCGTCCGACGCGGCGTGCGTCAGCTCAAACGCGTTTGTCGGCATTATAAGCGCGCGGGGATTTCCGTTTAAAATCAAAGCAACGCGTCCCTCCGTAAGGGCGCGCGCCACACGGTCCGGACGCTCGGTCGCGAGAAAATGCGCGGTAACAGAAAAGGCGCTTTCCTCCAGCATCATTGAAACCTCTTCAATGGAAATTACATAATCCATGCTAATGCTTTTAATACGGTTTCGTACCTCGTTTACAAGGTCCGGATTGGCTATGTCGGAAATGTACAGCATAACCCCGCGCGTTTTACTGACGTTTCCTATCTTTATTCCCTCCGCGATAAGCTTTTCCGTCTTTATTATCTTTCTTACAAGAGCGGTATTGTTGCGCAGCATTTCGGAAAACGCCTCCTGGGGACCGTAAATTGACTGCTCGTTTTCCGGCTTGTCAATCGCTCTATGTCCCCACTCGCGGACGTCCAAAGAAAAGCCCTTTGAAAAGCCGTCCACAAAAACACCGCAGCCGCCAAAATTGATTTCCTCAAAAATTTCGTCCATATTTTCGGTGGACGTCGCCTGCGAATGCGCGATAAATTTGTTTATGATTTCCTCCTCATATTTATATATGTCCTCATCTGAGAAGTACGGTATTTCAAGCAGCGTTTTTATTATCGCCAAATCAACCATATCCGTCGCGACCATCCCGTCTATAAACACCAGAAACGCCTTGCGTTCATTTTTCATGGTTATTTCGCGTATAACAATATCGTTGTTTATAGGATAGCAAAACCTCTTTTTTACATAGCTCAAATTTTCTTCAAGCTTTTTTGAAACCTTGTCATTTTCGGTAGTCCGGTTGTTTTCCTCGCGGACGTCATATTCGGTATTGTTTTCTTTTTTTTCGAGAACAAAACCGTTGTTCCCGATGGTGGGCGTAAACATAAGATAATCTTTTATCCCTTTTAATAAACTATTCATAGCCGCCTCCGTCATTTAAAATCTTTCCTTTATTATCGGTATATATTTCAAAAATTATGCAGTACTGTTTAATAATGTTTCACGTGAAACATTTATGTGTATATATTATAAAAGCGGGGCCGACCCTGCCAATCTTTAACGCATTGTTACAGAAGTATTAAATTTTAAAATGTTTCACATGAAACATTTACAAAATTTATATTTATGGTATAATACTTAATATAAAACGCTCCTGTGTCCGAGGACATGGCGGCAATACGATATTGCGCTGTTTTAAAGTATTGATTTTTCAACAGATAAAAATTTTTTGGAGATAATTATGGCAAAAGTAATAGCGATAACAAACCAAAAAGGGGGCGTCGGTAAAACGACGACCTCCGTAAATCTTGCTTCCTGTCTTGCTTACGAAAGCAAAAAGACTCTGCTTATAGACTGCGACCCTCAGTGTAACTCCACAAGCGGTCTCGGAGTGGAGCGCGGAGAGTATGTCATCGCGGCGTATGACTGTCTGGCCGACAGCGGCAAAACAAGGGACGCGATAATAAAAACAAAATACAATAATTTATATCTTATTCCGTCTTCCTCCGACCTCAGCGCGGCGGAAATTGAGCTTGCGTATGAGGAAAATCGGGAGTTTTTTCTTAAAAACGCGATTGACGGAATAAAGGACGGTTTTGATTTTATTATAATCGACTCCCCTCCCGCTCTCGGCATGATAACAATAAATATTCTTACCGCCGCGGACTCCGTACTTATTCCGATACAGTGCGAGTATTACGCGCTTGAAGGGCTGAGTCAGCTTGTAACAACAATCAGGACAATCAAAAAAAAGCTTAACCCGGATATTGAAATCGAGGGTGTGCTCGGAACAATGTACGACGGAAGAACAAATCTATCGATACAGGTTATGGACGAGGTTAAAAGGTTTTTTCCGGACAAGGTGTACAGGACGGTAATACCCCGTAACGTGCGTTTGAGCGAATCGCCGTCCTTCGGCGAGCCGATTATAAATTACGACAGAACCTCTAAGGGCGCCGACGCTTATATGGCGCTTGCGAAGGAGGTAATAAAAAATAACGGATAGGAAGTGAGTATATGCCGAAAAAAGGTCTTGGAAAAGGATTGGAGTCGCTTTTCGGAAACAATAATATAAATGAAATAACCGAGAATTTGTCAAAGGACAAGTCGGAGGGAAATATAAAAAACGTTCGTATTTCATTGATTGAGCCGAATAAAAAACAACCCAGAAATACTTTTGATGAGGAAAAAATAGAGCTGCTGGCCAAATCCATACAGGAGCACGGTCTTATACAGCCGATTATAATTACACCGTCTCATAGCGGTATGTATAAAATTGTCGCCGGAGAACGCAGATGGAGAGCCGCCAAAAAGGCTAAGCTGACAGAAATTCCGGCTGTAATAAGAAATTATGACGACGAACAGGTAGCGGAAATCGCTCTGATAGAAAATCTGCAGCGTGAAAACCTTAATCCTATTGAGGAGGCTGTGGGCTATAATCTGTTAATCGAGGAATTCAATCTTACACAGGAAACGATAAGCAAAAGAGTCGGGAAAAGCCGCAGCGCGATAGCGAATTCTCTGCGTCTGCTTTCTCTGGAGGACAATATTAAAAGGCTGCTTACAGACGGGCTTATTTCCGGCGGTCACGCAAGAGCTATATTGTCTCTCGACAGCTCCGAGCTGCGGTCCGCGCTTGCCGGAAAGATTGTTGACGACGGTCTTAACGTCCGCCAGACAGAGGCTCTAGCAAAACAGCTGCAAAAAAAAGCTCCGCCGAAAAAGGTTAAAAAAAAGACGGCGGAGGACATTGAAATTGAAAAAATACAAAATAATTTGTCGTCCTTAATGGGTACAAGAGTCAAAATAACGCATACTCCAAGGAAGGGCAAAATTGAAATAGAATACTATGGCAACAATGACCTTGAACGTATACTTGATTTTTTAAATTATAAAGGAGAATAAATATGGATAATAACACTTTGCTGTTTATAGCGCTCGCAATAATGATGATTTTAATAATTATTTGTTTCATTATAACAAGTATAAACTCATCAAAAATCAATACGCTGATGGATTATTCCGAGGACGGAGATATAATAAGCGCCCTTAAGGATTATTACGACAAGGTGGACGATTTGTCAAAGACAATCAACGACGCGTCCGACGCGGTTTTTCTGTCGCGTCTCGATAATTGTGAAAACGACTCGAATATATCGCTGAAAAAAACCGGTATAGTAAATTTTGACGCGTTTGACGACGTAACCGGAAAGCTGAGCTTCGCCCTCGCTATCCTGAATAATAACAACGACGGCTTTATTTTCACTTCTCTTTACGGTCACAACTCCTGCAACACATATATAAGAGAGGTTGTCGGAGGCGAAAGTGCGGTAAAGCTTCTTGAGGAGGAAAAAAGCGCGCTTACAAAAGCTAAAAATTATTTAAAGAGGTCGGACGGAAATGAGTAAAAGCGAAAAAAAGAATGATAATAAATCAATGTTTTTATATACTGCGCTTATATTTATAGTCGCCGTGCTGCTGATAATATTTTCCTTTGCGGGGCAGACAAATATGCAGAAAAATCAGCCGAAAATCGAGGAGAATACGGAGGAAAATCAATCTCTGTCAGGTATCTCGGAAAGAGCGTCTGTCCTCAGCGACGAGAATATGAAGCTTATTGAGGAAAACAAGCAGCTGAAAAACGATAACGGCGAGCTTGCCGAGTATAAGAAAAATAATGATTTGCTTTTAAGCGCGAACGGATATTTTTACGTTGAAAATTATATAACGGCGCGTGAGATATTGGAAAAAATCGATTATGATGAACTGACGGACGACCAGAAAATACTTTATAATACAATAAAAAATAATGTACAGTAAGGAAGGTAAAATTTATGTTAGACATTAAAATTTTAAGACAAGAGCCCAAACGCATAACAGAAGCTCTTAAAAACCGTAACAATCCGCTTGATATTACACCGGCAATCGAGCTTGATAAGCAAAGACGCGCGTTGCTTGCGGAGGTTGAGAAAAAAAAGGCAAATCAGAATGAAATTTCAAAACAAATCCCGCGGTTAAAAAAAGAAGGAAAAAATACAGACGAAATTTTCGCTGAAATGAAAAATTTAAGCAATGAAATAAAAGCTGACGATGAAAAGGTCCGTGAAATTGACGAGCGGCTCAGAGATTTTATGCTGAAAATTCCGAATATACCGAATACGGAGGTTCCCGTAGGCGCGGACGACAGTAATAATGTCGAGATAAGAAGGTTCGGCGAACCGCGCAGGTTTGACTTTGAGGCAAAGGCTCACTGGGACATCGGCGTTGACCTTGACATACTCGATTTTGAGCGCGGCACAAAAATTGCCGGTACGAGGTTTACAGTATACAAGGGGCTTGGCGCAAGACTGGAAAGGTCTGTAATACAGTTTTTCCTAAATACCCACACAGAAGAGTCCGGCTATAAAGAGATTTTCCCGCCGTACATGGTAAACAGAGCGTCAATGATTGGAACGGGTCAGCTGCCGAAATTTGAGGAGGATGCGTTCAAGGTTGTCAATAACGGCTTTTTCCTTATTCCGACCGCTGAAGTGCCGGTTACAAATCTTCACCGTGATGAAATACTGGACGGCGCCTCTCTACCCATTAAATACTGCGCGTACTCGGCATGCTTCAGAGCGGAGGCGGGCAGCGCGGGACGCGACACGCGCGGTCTTATAAGACAGCATCAGTTCAACAAGGTAGAGCTTGTTAAATTTGTAAAGCCGGAGGAAAGCTACAACGAGCTTGAAAAGCTCACAAACGACGCTGAGATCCTTTTGCAAAAGCTCGGTATTCCTTACAGAGTCGTATGTCTGTCCACCGGGGATTTAGGTTTTTCATCCGCGAAAACCTATGACATAGAGGTATGGATGCCCAGCTACGGCAGATATGTTGAAATATCCTCATGTTCAAATTTTGAGGACTATCAGGCGCGTCGGGCTAATATAAGATATAAAAACGACCCGAAGGACAAAGCGCGGTTTGTTCATACTCTAAACGGCTCCGGTCTTGCCGTAGGACGGACGGTCGCGGCGATACTTGAGAATTTTCAGAATGAGGACGGCTCCGTCACAATTCCGGAGGTACTGGTTTCCTATATGGGCAGGGATAATATTTCAAAATAGAAAATATTCTTGAAAAAATTGGTATTTTGTGTCATAAAAAATTATTGGCACAATATATTGTTGTGATATTATGTAAACCAAATTATGGCAAAATTTAATTTATCCACCTGTGTATTTTAACGTTATCAACGGATAATTTTACCTTTTAAAAGGATTTCACGTCGAGTTATCCGCTTTATCCACACAGTTATCCACACAGTTTAGGATAAAATCCATTTGTAAAAAACCGCGCAACCATGCCGATTTTCAAGGTTTACACTTAAAGATTACATGATTTTACCAATTTAAACAGGTTTCTTACGGAAAAAATGATGATAACTCTCGGTTTATAAAATAAAACCGCGCTTTAAAGGTGTTTTCGGGGGATTATAATTTTTTTAGAGTTATCCTCATTTTGTGCATAACTTATGGATAAACGGAAAAACTAATTTTTTTACCGTTTGGAGGGTTTTTATGATTACGCCCCGTTTAAAATGTATAATTAATCATGTAAAAACAGCAAGAATTGCAGACATTGGTACAGACCACGCTTATATTCCGATATATCTTGCGGAAAATAACATCGTCAATTATGTAATTGCCTCCGATATACGCAGAGGTCCGGCTGAAATAGCGAGAAACAATATAAAAAAGCATAATTTGTCTGACAAAATTGAAGTAAGGATTGGCGGCGGGCTTTCCGTTCTGCGTGAAGGCGAAACGGAGGAAATCATAATCGCCGGAATGGGCGGCGAGCTGATAAGCAGGATTATAAGGGACGATATAAAAATTTCACAAAATTGCGGGCTTATACTTCAGCCAATGAACGAGCAGCATACTCTTCGTAAATTTCTTATTGAAAACGGATTTAAAATTACTGACGAGGATATATCCGCAGAGGGGTTTAAGGTATATAATATTATAACCGCGCGGGCCGGCTTGCAGAAGCCGTTTAAAACTGAAATTGAATATCATATACCCAAATACCTTAAAGCTAATAAAAATTTTAAAAAGCTTTACGAAAAAAAACACCGTGAATTAACCAAAATTATTACAGGTATGGAAAATTCAAGGAAAAAGGATATGGAAAAACTGTACAAGTACAAAAATCTGCTAAAGGAACTGGAAAGCTATGAAAGCTAAAAAAATTATTGAAAAAATAGAAAAGCGCTGTCCGCCGAGTCTTGCCTATCCGTGGGACAATGTCGGTCTTTTGTGCGGCGACACAGAAAAAGAGATAAATAAAATTCTTGTAACTCTTGACACAAATTTAAAAGTTGTACGGGAGGCTGTCGATAAGGGTGCGGATATGATAATATCGCATCACCCGATACTGCTTAACGGAATAAAGCGTATCGATTACAATACCTCGACAGGGCAGATGATAAGACTTTTGATTAAAAACGATATACCTCTTTTTGCGGCTCATACAAACATGGATACGGCAAAGGGCGGTATAAACGATAAGCTTGCGGCTATGTTTAATTTAAGAGAGGTAAAAATCCTCGAACAGCATACGGAAGACAATACCGCGGGTTTGGGACGTATCGGAAAACTGCCTGAGCCGGTCAAATTCAAAGCTTTCGCGGAAAAATGTAAAACAATACTCCACACTCCTTTTTTGCGCGTATCCGGCGATTTTGAGCGCGATATACACACCGCGGCGGTAGCCTCAGGGAGCTGCGGTGAAATTATACCTCTCGCCTTTTCAAAGGGCGCGGACGTCATAATAACCGGCGATATGAAATACCACAATATGATTGATATGACAGAACTTGGAATATGTATTATCGACGCGGGACACTATCCGACAGAAATATGTGTAACGGATATATTCGCGGATATTTTGAGGGACGCCGGCGTCGAAATTATAAAATCCGAAAACAAGGATATTTTTACGTTTGTTTGACATACGGATAAATATATTGTATAATACATTTGTAAGTAAGTCAGACAATCGCGCCGCTATGCGGTGAGGAAAGTCCGGGCTTCAAAGAGCGGGGCGCCGGTTAACGGCCGGTAGAGGCGACTCTAAGGATAGTGCAACAGAAAATAAACGCCCTTTACGGTTATCAAACCTTAAAGAGTAAGTGTGGAAATGTGCG
>CAZWMB010000042.1:0-13599 GCA_964634635.1 uncultured Lachnospiraceae bacterium | reverse complement strand
AAGCTTGTTGATGTGTCGCCGTGTACAAGCACAATATCCGGCTGTTCCTTTTTTACGACTCCGTCAAGTCCCTCTAACACTCTCGAGGTTATACCGACAAGCGTCTGACGCTCCTTCATGACGTCAAGATCATAATCCGGAGTTATTCCGAAAATCTCAAGAACCTGGTCAAGCATCTGACGGTGCTGAGCGGTCACGCAGACAATCGTCTCAATTTCATCGTATTTCTTTAGTTCCAAAGCCAAGGGCGCCATTTTTATCGCCTCAGGTCTTGTACCGAATACTGTCATTACCTTTAATTTTCTCACTTTTCCTCGTCCTTTCCCGTATTTTCCGAAATCAACTCACTGTCTATGTCCGTTTCCGTGTCATCAGTCACGTTTCTTGTGTCGGGGTGCGTATGCACATAGCTGTTTTTACCAAGCATGCTGCCTATAAGCAGCAGTATAAGCACGCATATAACGAGCAGCAGCGCCCTCAGCACGCCGTTCTCCGCGAGCAGTACCGCGGTAATTCCCAATACTCCGCTTATTGCGTACAGTATAAATACCGTCTGTTTTTGCGAAAATCCCATATCGACAAGCCTGTGATGTAAATGTCCTCTGTCTGCCGCCATAGGGTTTTGTCCTTTAAGTATGCGTCTTATCATCGCGAAAAGCGCGTCAAACAGCGGAAGACCGAGTATTAAAAGCGGTACGGCGAATGAAATCACCGCATAGCTCTTGAACACGCCCTGAATTGACAGCGTCGCGAGCATAAATCCCAGAAAGGTCGAGCCTGTGTCGCCCATAAAGATCTTCGCGGGATTAAAATTAAACGGCAAAAATCCGAAACAAGACCCCATAAGCGCAATACCCAAAATCGCTATCGGATACTCGCCTACGCGTATTGATATGAATACCAGCGACACCGACATGATAGCGCTTACTCCCGCGGCAAGTCCGTCAAGGCCGTCAATGAAATTTACGGCGTTTGTAATAAACACTATCCATATGACCGTTAATCCCACCGACAGCCATGAGGGAAGTACCCAATAGGGATTGTCGCTGAGAAAGTTAGGATTTGTAAACACGCTGATTTTTATATTGCCGGCAAATATAACAACGAGCGCCGCTATAATCTGGATTACAAATTTCAGCTTTGCCGGCAGGTCCTTACAGTCGTCAATAAAACCCATGACGGCAATTACAGCCGCGCCGGCAAGCGTGCCGAAAAGCTGTCTTGACGGCTGCGCGCAGCAGAGCGTCGCTACGGTAAATCCGAATATTATCGCCAGTCCACCGATACGCGGGGTCGGCTTTTTATGCATACGTCTTGCGTCCTTAGGCACGTCAACCGCTCCCCGCCCGATACGGAATGCAAGCCGTCTGACAAGCGGCGTTGTCGCGAAAGTGAACACGAATGAAATTACAAACGCAAATATTATATACAAAATCTGTTGAGTAGTCATAATTTCCTCCGTTATAGGACAAAGCCTACTTTTTTATATACCTTGTTAAGTGTTTTACGCGACACGCGGCGCGCGTTGTCCCCGCCTTTTTCACAAATTCCTATAAGATACGCCTTATCCGCTATTATTCTGTCGTACTCCCCGCGTATCGGACGTATACACTCGACAACAGCCTCGGCAACGTCGTTTTTTAAATCGCCATAGCCCTTACCGCTGTAATCCCTGACTATACCGTCAATCCCTCGTCCCGTAACAGCCGACATAATGTTCAGGAGATTATTCACTCCCGCCTTTGCGTCGTCGCCCTCACGGTACTCTATAACTCCTTCGCTGTCCGTTACCGCGCTTTTAATCTTTTTCGCGATAACGTCCATGCTGTCCATAAGAGATATATACGCCTTCGGGTTCTCGTCAGACTTTGACATTTTTTTTGTCGGATCCTGTAAGCTCATTATATTCGCGCCCACCTTCGGGAGCATTCCCTCAGGGATTGTGAATACATCTCCGTACAGTGCGTTAAACCTCTGCGCTATGTCGCGGCAGATTTCAATATGCTGCATCTGGTCCTTTCCGACAGGCACGTAATCCGCCTGATATAGCAGTATGTCAGCCGCCATAAGCACAGGATATGTAAACAGTCCCGCGTTGATGTTTTCCGCGTGGCGCGCCGCCTTGTCTTTGAACTGCGTCATGCGCTGAAGCTCTCCCATATAGGTATAGCAATTAAGCGTCCACGCAAGCTCCGCGTGAGCGCTGTTCTGCGACTGTATAAAAAGCGTGGATTTATCGGGGTCTATTCCGCAGGCAATATACAGCGCCAAAACCTCTAACGTCCTGCGGCGCAAATCCGCGGGGTTTTGGCGTACGGTTATCGTATGCATGTCCATCATGGCGTAAATACAGCGATATTCGTCCTGCAGCGCGCTCCAGTTTTTTATCGCTCCAAGGTAATTTCCCAAGGTCAGATTTCCGGACGGCTGAACGCCGGAAAATATAATTTTCTTTTCCTCCATTTTTACATTCCTTTCCGTATTAAATATTAGTTATGAAATTTATCACAGCATCTCCGTAAGCACATCGCCCAAACGCCTTATGCCCTCCTCAATATTTTCAATGGTTGCGGAGGAATAGTTCAGTCTGAACATATTTGACGGCGCGCTCATGTCAACCGCGAAGTTTGAACCGGGCACAATCGCGACCTTCTTTTCAAGACATTTGTCCACAACCGGCGCGATGTCTGTAATTGTCGGACACT
The DNA here is from genome assembly GCA_964634635.1 of uncultured Lachnospiraceae bacterium. Lineage (GTDB taxonomy): Bacteria > Bacillota > Clostridia > UBA1381 > UBA1381 > Hominilimicola. The sequence continues at coordinate 10,894 of CAZWMB010000042.1, read as the reverse complement.
CGCACCAAAGGAAAATTCCGCCCTCCGGCGTTACCCATTTAACCTTGCCCGCGGGGAAATATTTTTCCATCGCCGCAACCATCGCCGCGCACTTTTTACCGTAAAGCTCCTTATTTTTTTCTATATACTCGTCTATATCGTACTTTTTCATAAACTCAACGCACATAAGCTGCGTAAGCATCGGCGTGTGAACGTCGTTTACCTGTTTCAAAATTTCAATTTTTTCCACTATAAACGCGGGAGCGACTATGTAGCCGAGGCGCATACCGGGCGACAGAATTTTTGAAAATGAACCGGCGTAAATTACTCTGCCCTCGGAGTCAAGCGATTTTATCGTCGGGACGTCCTCGCCGGAAAAACGCAAGTCGCCGTAGGGGTTGTCCTCCAGAATAAGAACGTCGTATTTTGACGCAAACTCCAGCATACGCTTTTTCTTTTCAAGCGTCATTGCCGTTCCGGTTGGATTCTGAAAGGTAGGAATTGTATATATAAACTTAACCCCGCTGTTATTTTTAAGCGCGTCCTCAAGTCCCTCCATGCTCATGCCGTCGTCCTCAACGGTTACGCCGACAAGAGAACATTCATACGTTCTGAACGCGTTAAGACTTCCGATAAAGCTCGGACTCTCAACAATAACCTTGTCGCCTTTATTCAGCAGCGCTTTCGCGGTCAAATCGATACCCTGATTTGCTCCGGTCATTATAATAATATCGTCGCCCTCTTTTACCGAATTGACTTTCGCCGCGCGTGCGCGCGCGCACTCCTTCATTTTCGGATAGCCGTCGGTTGTACCGTACTGTAAAGCCAATGCGGGACTTGTCATAAGAATTTTTCCCGCTATTTTGGACAGCTCGTCGCCGGGAAACAGCTCCGACGCGGGATTACCGCCCGCAAGCGATATAATCGACGGATCCGCCATACGCTTGAACATCTCGCGTATCGCGCTGCCCTTCATTGATTTTACTCTGTCTGCCATGTAATTTGCGTAATTCATTGTCATTTACTTCCTTCTGTAATTTATTTGACCGGCGGATAACATCCCGGCGGATAACATCCGCGCCTACTTATTCAGTTTCTTCCAGCTGTCCTTCAATGCCACGGTTCTGTTAAATACCGGCTTTTGCGGCGTTGAATCCGTATCGACGCAGAAATATCCGAGCCGCATGAACTGGAACGTATCGCCCGATTTAAGGTCAGTCAGGTTACTCTCCAGCTTAACATTATCCAAAACCGCCATGGAGTCCTTATTGAGATTTTCAGTAAAATCCGTCACTCCCGACTCGTCCGACGGATTTTCGACATTGAACAGTCTGTCATAAAGACGAACCTCTGCGTCAATCGCGTGCGCCGCGCTTACAAAATGTATAGTACCCTTGACCTTGCGTCCGTCAGGCGAGTCGCCTCCTCGGGTTTGTGGGTCGTACGTACAGTGAACCGCCGTAACATTGCCGTCCGCGTCCTTGTCGCAGCCCGTACAGGTTACGTAGTACGCGCCCTTTAAACGCACCTCGCGTCCTATGGAAAGCCTGAAATACTTTTTCGGAGCCTCCTCCATGAAGTCGTCCTTCTCAATGTACAATTCGCGCGAAAACTCAACCGTTCGTTTACCCATTTCGGGATTTTCGGGGTTGATTTCAACCTCAATTTCCTCGACCTGACCCTCGGGGTAATTATCTATAATTAGCTTTATCGGTCTTAAAACCGCCATTGCCCTTGGCGCGGTCTTGTTTAAATCGTCCCTTACGCACGCCTCGAGAAGCGAATAATCAATGACGCTGTTCGCCTTTGAAACGCCTATTCTCTCGCAGAAATCACGTATCGCCCCGGGCGTGCAGCCGCGTCTGCGCATACCGCAAAGCGTCGACATTCTGGGGTCGTCCCAGCCCGAAACTATACCGTCCTTTACTAACTTTAAACAGCGTCTTTTACTCGTCAGGGTATAGTTTAAATTCATTCTCGCAAACTCAATCTGACGTGAAGGCTTCTCATACCCCACCTCCTTTAAGACCCAGTCGTAGAGCGGTCTGTGATCCTCAAACTCCAAAGAGCATAAGGAATGCGTAACTCCCTCGACAGTATCGGATATAGGGTGCGCAAAATCGTACATCGGGTACACGCACCACTTATCGCCCGTACGGTGATGATGCGCGCGCAGAATTCTGTAAATTACAGGGTCGCGCATATTCAGATTAGGCGACGCCATATCAATTTTCGCGCGCAGTACCTTTGAGCCGTCAGGAAACTCGCCGTTTGTCATTCGCTTAAACAAATCAAGATTTTCCTCTGCCGAGCGGTCGCGGTACGGGCTGTTTCTGCCCGTCTCCGTAAGCGTGCCGCGGTATTCACGGATTTCCTCAGCCGACAAATCGCAGACGTACGCCTTCCCCTTTTCAATAAGCTTAAGCGCCGCCGCATAAATATCGTCAAAATAGTCGGAGGCGTATAAAACCTTATCCCACTTAAATCCGAGCCACTGTATGTCCTCCATTATAGCGTCGACGTACTCAGTGTCCTCCTTGGTCGGATTAGTGTCGTCAAGGCGGAGATTGCATGTTCCGTTGTACTTCTGAGCCATACCGAAATCTATACATATCGCTTTCGCGTGACCGATATGCAGATATCCGTTAGGCTCCGGCGGAAAGCGCGTCTGAACGCGACTGTAATGTCCGTCCCGCAAATCCCTTTCAATTGCCTCCTCAATAAAATTCCTGCTTACAAATTCCTCTTCCATATGTGTCCTATCCTTTCAATAATTCTGCCGCCTCGTCAAGTCTTTTCGCGACTTCCTCATGACCTAAAACCCGCATTATCTCATACAAATCCGGAGTGTTTCTTCTGCCTGTAACAGCTGCGCGTATAACGGAGGAAACGTCGCCCACGTGACCCCTAAAACCATCGGGATTTTTTTTGTACTCCTTCGGCGACCGCGCATAGCCGAGCTTTTCCGCCATATCCCGTATCCGCGGAAACCAGTCCTCCGCGGTCGCGTCGGGGTCGTATATTTTTTTATATTCCGCTATAATTTCCTCCGCCGCCTCCTTTGAAACCGTTTCCACTTCCTCGCGATGTCTGTCCCAGAGCTCGTCATAGAAATAGGAAACATAGCTCTCAACGTCCTCCCACTTCGCTATATCCTTTCTCGGCTTAGCGTTTCCGCGCTCGATAGCAAGGATTGACTTTGCATACTCCTCATCGGCGATGAATAAATCGTACAGCTTTTTATTATACTTTTTCGCCCATTCCGCCGTCATATCATATACCTCCTCGGCGTTCAGACGGCAGATGTAATTTTTGCTTACATCATTGAATTTAACAATATCAAACAGCGCGCCCGCCTTGCTCATCTTTGCCAGACTGAACTTAAATTCGGATATATCCGCGTCCTTGTTGGCAAGACGCCAGTCCTCATAATTGGAGTTGGCGAGCGTCATCAGATACTCCCAGACCGCGCCCGAGGGATAACCGGCCTCATCGTAAAAGCCCACTGCCGCCTCGGGGTCCTTTCTTTTTGACAGCTTTCTCTTGCCGCCGTTTTCCTCTTTCATGATAGGTGAAATATGGACATATTTAGGCGCCCTAAAGCCGCAGGCGCGGAAAAGCTGTAAGTGTATAGGCACGGAAGAAATCCACTCGTCGCCGCGTACAACATGCGTTGTACGCATAAGGTGGTCGTCGACCGTGTGCGCAAAATGGTACGTTGGGGTACCGTCCTTTTTAAGAAGTACAACGTCCGTTATATTCTCGGGCATTTCAATATTGCCCTTAATCGCGTCCTTAAAGGATATACGCTTGTCCGCGCTGCCCATGGATCTCAGCCGTACGACGTATTCCATACCGTTTTTGATTTTTTCCTCTGTCTCCTCGACGGTAATGCCGCGATATTCGGCGAATTCTCCGTAAATACCAGGAAGAATTTTTTTTATTTCCTGTTCCTCGCGTACCCGCGCGATTTCCTCCTCCGTCATAAAGCAAGGATACGCCAGTCCCTTCTCCACAAGACTTTTCGCAAACGACTGATAAATTTCCGTTCTTTTACTCTGTATGTACGGACCGTACGCGCCCTTTTCCTCGGTTTCGGACATCATACCCTCGTCAGGCTCGATACCGAACGCCCGCAGTCCGTTCACAATCAGAGAAACACCGTTTTCTATCTCACGTTTCTTGTCGGTGTCCTCAATTCTCAGATAAAAAATACCGCCCGTAGACTTAGCCGCCATGTACTCGGAAAAAGCCGCGAACAGTCCGCCAAAATGCAGAAATCCCGTCGGGCTCGGCGCAAAACGCGTCACAACGGCGTCCTCTCCGAGGTTTCTCGCCGGATACATAGCCTCATAATCAGCCGGTGTTTTTGTTATATTTCCAAACAACAGCTGCGCCATTTGCTTATTACTGTCCATTTTCATTGATCCTTTCATCTCAATACTATATTCACTTCATTATATTATACCTAAATTCCCTTCTAATATCAATCCTTTTTAGGAATTTTTTTCACAAAGGCAAGACGGCGCGGAATATTCATATTTTCCGCGCCAAAACCCTCGCGCGTCCTCATGTGTTCTTCGCCAAAGCTTACATCCGATACCCAATGTAAGCTGTTTTCAATTCTCTGATATCCTTAGGAATTGTAATCTGACCTTTTGATATAATCTTTGCGCTGTCGACAATAATCCGGCTCATAGAAAACAACTCCTTTTCAGTAAAAGGGGCTGTTAAAAAATAGCCCCGCTCAAAAATATTGCGCAAAAAATCTCTTGAAAAATGGCTTTTCAGTCATATAATCAAGAGATTTTTGTTGTTTTTAAGGCTGTCATCCGGCAAGAATTCCGGCTGCGCGCCGCTGTAATGTGTATTTTGCGGCAGTCAATGCATAATGGATTGGGGCGTTACCAAACACCGTTTTCAATTCATTTATCTTAGCTTTCAAATTCATAATACACCGTATGAGGAACCGTAAAGCAACGGATAGAAACACTATCCGTTTTTAAACTGCCGTAAAATTATAACACCAGAGAGGGCGCGCTGTAAGTTCTCGCGCAAAGCTCGTTGTCAAGCATATAAAGACCCTTCGCGTCGGAGCCGAACAGCTCCATTTTTTTGATAAGGGACTCGGCGTTTGTTTCCTCCTCGCCCTGTTCCTTTACGAACCAGTCCAAAAACTGCATTGTACGGAAATCCTTTACATTGTAAGCGGCGGCATAAATGTCGTTAATGAGCGATGTGACATATTTCTCATGCTCAAGTCCCGCTTTGAGCGGATCCATATTTGAGCCGAATACCCGGTCAGGCTTGCCGACGGCCTCGTATGTAACCTTCAGACCGTTGTTGTGCATATACTGCACAAACAGCATAGCGTGGTCTCTTTCCTCCTGAGCCTGTATCGTATACCAGTTCGCGAAACCGTCCAGCCCCTGCTCCGTGTACCAATTCGCGAAATCCAGATACAGATACGCCGAATAAAGCTCCTTATTGATTTGTGTGTTTAAAAGTTCTGCGACTTTTGCGTCAAACATCGCAATTCCTCCTTGTATCAAAAATTTACTTAATTATAACATAAAGCGTGATTATATTCAAGACCCTTGTCAATATTTTGTCAATATATTTCTATACGCGAACGTATGTAACAGGCTTGCCGAGGCTGCCGCGTCACTATTTGCGTACGCGTGAATATTATAATTATGCAATATAGTTGAGAAAGGAGATTTAATGTGAATGTTTATATTATAATCGCGGTAATTATCGCCGCGGCTGTCCTTTTATCCGCGGGAATTGTATTTTATATACGCCATAAACGCTTTAAGCCAACCCCCGACAAGGCGGCGCAGCTCGATAAGCTTAATGGGCTGCTTAGCGGAAGCGGCTTCGGGTACAACCGCAATGAGGACTACTTCTACTCGCTTGACGACTGCTGGCAGCGCGAGGCAGGCTATTGCAGGCTCTATGACGAGGGAGCGCCGCTGTTCAATATGGTAATGGACTGCGAGCCGGTTGCTTTTTCATACGGAGGAAAGCGCTGGCTTATAGAGCTGTGGAAAGGGCAGTACGGTATCACTACCGGCGCGGAAATCGGCGTGTACGCGACCGACCGCGCGGACGTTGTGTCCGACTTATTCACCGGGCCGTTTTACGAGCCGGTGTCAGACAGCGAAAGGCTTGATTTATCCTTCCGTCTGTTCAAAAACGGTAAAGTTCTGCTTGAAAGAAACGCGCGTCATTGGTGGCTGACAGCGTTTAAGCTCGGTGAATTTTCCGAAAAGTCCGAGCTTACAATGCGCGCCGGAATAAAATTTCCCACCCTTCAGATGTGCGACGCGTTTGTGCGGGCGCTGACTAAAATAGGATATACATCCGCCGAGTTCCGTGTCAGAGGCAGGTACGTTGAAATTGTTTACACGACGCCACATTCGCCTCAGCCTCCGTTACAGGACGGCATTGAGGAAAGCGCCGTGCAGCTTGTAAATAAAAATAACTGTAATCTGTACCGCTTTACCACCGCGGAATACGCGGACACTCCGGATAAATTGGAGTATATAGAGTCGTTTGTGCCGGAGCTGTTTGAGTTTATGCTGAATTCATTATACGCTAAAGCCTTTTTTGATAAATTCGCGTGGCTTATACAGTTAATCAGGGGTAAGAAACCGGCCAAGTCCGGTAAACCGGATAATCCGTGTAAGCCGAAGAACCCATGCAAGCCGGATAATCCGTGTAAAACAGAACCGCCTTGCCGCGGCTGCCGCGAGCGCGGCTGTAGCTATGATGAATAGGTTATCGTCGGTGTACAGGCGACTGAGCGGAGTGTACGGCTCCGCTCAGGTTATACCCTTTAACAGCGGCTCAAAATTTATAATAATGAGCGACTGTCACCGCGGACAGGGTAACACGTGCGATAATTTTCTGCAAAATCAGACTCTGCACCTTGCCGCGCTGGAATATTATTATAAAAAAGGGTTTACGTACATTGAGCTTGGCGACGGCGACGAGCTGTGGGAAAACCGAAGAATAGAGCCGATAATAAACGCTCACAGTGATATTTTTTGCATTATGTCAAAATTCTATAATAAGAGCCGCATGTATGTAATTTACGGCAATCACGATATCGCAAAAAAGCGCAGACGCGTCGTGAACAGGGAATTTGTAAGCTTTTACTGCGACGGCTGCGAACAACCGTTATTTCCGAATATTCATATGCACGAAGGGCTTATTCTGGAGAATACCGACATAAACCGCCGTATGCTGCTTGTTCACGGACATCAGGGAGATTTCCTAAACGACACGATATGGCCCGTGGCAAGATTTCTTGTAAGGTACTTATGGGGACCGCTGGAGTTGATAGGCTTTACGGCTCCCACCGCGGCGGCGGGTACTCAGCACGGCAACGAGGCTATAAGTAAAAAACTTGCATCTTACGCGAATTCACAGCGGCTGATGCTTATCGCCGGGCATACGCACCGCCCGTATTATTCCAAGCCGGGCGAGGGACTTTATTTCAACGACGGCAGCTGCGTACACCCGCGCAGTATAACCGGCGTGGAAATACAGAACAATACCATCGCGCTTGTAAAGTGGAGCGTTTCCGCGAAGGAGGATCTCAGTCTTTATGTGAACAGACAAATTCCGGCGGGTCCTGATAATCTGGAGGAATTTTACCGGTAGTACTGTGAAATCCGCTGTAAAACACAGCGGATTTTTTAATTCGTGTCCTTATTGACATATTCGGCTTTTAGCTTTGAATACATAATTTTCTGACTGCTGTACAAACCGTAGTAGCCGGAAAGCATGTAGCTGACAGCGATTGCGGCCGCAAACAGCAGCATACCCGACGAGCCGAACAGCTCTATACTTAAAAATATTGACGCTACCGGACAATTCAATACTCCGCAGAACATGGAAACCATACCGACGGCGGCGGCAAAACCGGCGTCTATGCCTAAAAACTTTCCGATAACACAGCCGAAGGTCGCGCCGATAAAGAATGTGGGAACAATCTCTCCGCCCTTAAAGCCGGAGCCTATTGTAAGCGCGGTGAAAACTATTTTCAGCGCCCACGCCCACGTATCCGCCTTACCGGAGAGCAGCGCGTTTTCAATCACGTTCATACCCGAGCCGTTGTAGTCACGCGTACCGAGCAGCAGTGTGAGTATTACCACCGCCGCTCCGCCTACGGCGGCGCGAAGGAAAGGATTTTTGAACCATATACGCAGTCTGCGCGCCGTCGCATGCATGACGGTACAGAAAAGTATACTAAGCTCCGCGCACAATATCGCGATTACAAGCGTCTGAATTATTGTGCCGACCGACGGGTCCGGTACGGCGTTCAGTACAAAACGCGTCGGCTCTATGCGAAACAGAAGCGTCATAAGGTGCGCGGTCAGCGATGACATAAGACAGGGTACAAGAGCCGAGTAGTACATTATTCCGACGCTTGTTACGCCGAGCGCAAAGAATACGGCTGTCAGCGGAGTACCGAACAGCGAGGCGAAAACCGCGCTCATACCGCACATTATTACCATATGCATGTCCTTTTTGTCCAGACGGAACAGCGCTCCTATATTACCGCCTATGCTGCCGCCAAGCTGCAGCGCCGCCCCCTCGCGTCCCGCGCTGCCTCCGACAAGGTGAGTTATGACCGTGCTTATAAATATGAGCGGAGCCATGGCGAAAGGTATGCGCTCGTCCGTACGTATTGACGAGAGTACGGCGTCGATACCGCGGTTATTGAGCATGCCGCACAGCTTGTACATTCCGACTATTATCAGTCCTCCAACAGGCATGAAAAATATCAGAAAGCCGTGTTCCTCGCGGATTTCCGTTACCGTTTCGACGCTTAAATGGAACATTATTCCAACAGCGCCGCCGACAAGTCCGATTATAACCGCGATTGCCGCCCACTTCAAAAACGCTGTCAAATAGTCCGCCGAGGATTTAAGCTTTAATAAGATAAAATCCCGAAACATCAGGTTTAATTCCCTTTCTTTAATTATTATGCCCCATTATAACATTTTTCAAAGCTTTTTTCAATATGAAAAAAGACTAAATATTACTAGCGTCTTTTTTGTATATAAATCTTTTCTGTGTACAAAATATGATTGTAGTCGATATTATTCGACACAAAATTTATATAGAGAAAAGACTTTGGTATCTAAGGAGGGAAAAGAAATGAGCAGAAACAAAATTCAGGTTCCTGAGGCTAAGGCGGCTATGGAGCAGTTCAAGATGGAGGCTGCAAGCGAAGTCGGCGTTACTTTGAAGCAGGGTTACAACGGTGATCTTACAGCAAAGCAAGCCGGTTCAGTAGGCGGACAAATGGTTAAGAAGATGATTGCCGATTACGAGAGCAGAATGAAATAAGTCGTTCCTGCAATAATCGGACTGTCATAATGATTTAATCATTAAAAAGGGCTGATGTGACAAACAATTCACGTCAGCCCTTTTTCCGCTTATGTAAGACAGGCTCTGATATATCAGTCCGCAATTATTACCGTCATTGTATCGCCGTCCCAGTCTACCGCGCAGCCTAACGCTTTGCTTACGGCACGAACGGGAACGAGTGTACGGTCATTTACAATTTGAGACGCGACGTCAAGCTCCTTGCCTTCGCCGTTTATCTCTATCGCTTTTTCGCCGATTTTTAATTTGACCGTTGTATTATCCTTAACGGCTGCGACGGTTCGCGTATCGCCGTCCCAGTCTACCGTGCAGCCGAGCGCCTCAAATATCGCGCGAAACGGCACAAGCGTACGGTCGTCTATAATAATAGGCGGCTGATCGCATTCAATTTCTTCACCGTTTAACAGAATTTTTATTTTTCGCCCGCTTGCCGGCAGACGGATAACGCTCAGCGAATTCGCGGGTACGTTATATGTAAAGCTATCCCCCGCGTTTGTAATTTCACCCTCTCGGGGAACAATCGCGTTTTTGTTTTCAAGGCTGTTCTCAAGGCTCGTGTCGCCCGACATAACGGTGGTTTTCGCGATATTGCTTGTTATTTCCGCGCCGTTTATGTTCAAGCCGACGTTTACGTCGGAGTCCATAGTGTTTACAAGCTTTACTATAACCTCGCCCGAATTCTCGTCATAGACGCTTGAAGCATAGACGGGGCCGTATTCTTTGGGCTTTGTGTAGGAGCATATAAACTCATCATTCAGATACGCCTTAATCTCGTAGTCCGTAACCTCTACCTTTACGTCATACCATTCGTTGTCGTTAATATGCACGTCGCCGACATACGACTGCTCCGCGACGTTTCCGACCTCGGCGCTTACGCCGTTTACGATATGCTGAATTTTCGCTGTCGTGTTGCCCCAGCCGCCGATGTTTACGCGGTAGTAGTTGAGTCCGTCCTCGGCGGCGACGCCGATTTGAAAGCCCTCGCCGCCGCTTAGCTTGCGGGCTTTAAGCGTAAGCGTATAATTACTGCCTGCGCCGCCGTTAGGATAATCATGATAGTATACCGCGCCTGTTTGATCGGAGGTCTGCGAAAGAACGCCCTCGTCGTTCACCGACCACTCGCCGTTTGCAGCTGTCCATGTTTCGGAATCAAAATCTAAAATAAACGATACTCCCGTACAGTCGCTTCGCGGCAGGGTCACTTCAACGTCCTTAAACTCGTTATGCGTACCCCACGAGCCGACCGCAAAACCGCCCTTAAAGGTATCGTCCTTTTCAACGCCGTTTAATTTAACCTCTGTCGGTAATGAGTAATCGCCCCGGTTATTCGAGAACAGCGACTGCACGTAATAATTCGGAGTTAAAACATAGTCGTCATTATTAAACCAAATCATATTCGCCGCCGTCCACTGCACGTTACCGTACTTCGCGAACATCGGCGCATAGCTTGCCATACGCACAACGTCCGCGTTGCGCTCCAGTCCCGTCATAAACGCCGCCTCCGAAAGCG
>CAZWMB010000041.1:0-13655 GCA_964634635.1 uncultured Lachnospiraceae bacterium | reverse complement strand
TTGTCGCCGCAGACGGTTCAATAACAATTTCGTCTTTATCGCACTCAGCGGGGTACTCGCCTTTGAAATCATTTATCAGTCCCGCCGAAAATATTGAATATATTCCGGTTGGGATATTTAATATTGCTTTATAATTGTTATCCTTATATGCGGTAACTGTGTATTCCTGCCCGGTGTCGTCCCACAGAACAATCTCTACCGCATTGTCAATGCCGTCCGGTACGGTTGCGGATACTTCGACAGTTCCCATAATCTTCTTTTCATCAGCCGTTAAGCTTTCGGGATTTGAGGCTCTGGCGGTTTCTTTTCCGTTTGCGTCAAGCTTGACGAATTTATTCTGATTATCCGATAAATAATCATAAGCTATGCAATCGGTTATGGCTTTATCGTTAAAGTCACACGCAACACCGTCCGTCCACTTTTCAATACACGGGAGCTGAGGCTCGGCGAAAACGTAAGCTTGCCATAATACGCTTAATATAAGAAATCCGAAAACAAATTTAAATATTTTTTTCATATAATAATTCCTTTCTTTAATCCAAATCACTCATTCTATAATAGGTTGTAAAGCCTCCATAGCTGTTGCATACTGTGTTATTTGTCGGCTCTCCCGTACAATGTATCCATTTGCCGTTTCCCGCATAAATTCCCGTATGCGTGTACGAATTTGCTCCCGCCATTCCTATATCGCCGGGCTTTAATTCTGAATTTGATATTTTATATGTTTTCGGGGAATCCGCTATTGAGCCTGTCCAGCCTTGCGCTCCCCAGCCGCAGGTAACAGGATCGAAGCCCGCTTTATAGTAACACCATATTACAAATCCGGAACAGTCTAAACCCTTGAGATTTCTGCCCTTGTAATCAGGCGTGGTAACGGTGCCCCAATCGTCCGCATCGATAGTCCAATAGCTACGCCAGTCCCAATGATATGGGATTTTACCAACTGCGGAGCAAGCCCAGCTCAATATATTTTTACGTTCTTCGGATAAACCGTCAAGCGAGCCGATTAACGCTTCTACCTCCGCGTCCGACATACTTGAACCTACCGTTGCGCTATTCAACCCTATAAGTCCGTCATAAAGTTCATCCCAATCCTGCTCGTACAGATTTTTACACCATTCGATATTGTCCTCCGTCCAAGAGAATTGATCGGTATCATCAGTAGGGAAGTCACGTCCGAGAAAGGTTTTGGCATAGCTTCTCTCTAAATTCCAACGCGACATAAAACTTGGCAGGTGCGAACACTCAAAATCATATATTGCATCGATTATTTGCTCGTCCGTCATACTAGAATTAACGCAGCCGCTGAATACGCTTGCCGAATATGCGCCTCTATGCACAGCACGAGACAGAGCAACCTCCGAAAGAGCCCACGAACGTGTCATATCCACACCCGTTCTGCTCTGCAGATCCGCGCACCATATTGTGCCGTATGCGTTCCATACCCACGCGCGTTGGAGCTGCTCCATTTCTGCTGTATCCTCCGGAGAGTGCGTTCCGCGCCATTTTTGATTGAACGCGTCGCTGAATGGATAGAGCTCACTTCCGGTAAAGCCATCTATTCCTGCAAATTGATGCGAGAAATTCTCTGAGTTTGCTTTTATGTAATTCCACATACTTATAGCTTGAGAACGGTTTGTTGACATCATTCCGTAATTCATACCAGCTCCGTCGCTTATATCCTCGCAGTACCAACAGTTGTAACTTCCGAGGGTCTGTCCGCCTGTTTCAAACGCAAAGCATAAGTCACCGACTCCTGTTGCGTTTAAGCTCGCGCTAAAAATCTCATCAAAAGCGAGAGCGGTAATGGTTACGCTTAAATCCTTATGACCCTGGCAAATATATCTGTATCGCACAGCACCATTTTCAATGTATATGTCAATCTTTTTATTATCGCACCCCTCGCCATCGGAACAGTAATATGTCTCGCTTTCCTCTGTGGTATAAAAGTGGCTTGCGTTGAACATTTGCGTTAAATAAGACTTAATGGCTTCTTTATCGGTAAAATCCTGTTGAAAATATACAGTCGCCATACAAAGGATTTCGCGAGTATTATTCATTTTGGAACCGTCCGTATAAGAATAAGTCACGTTTTTGTAGCCATCGCCGAGATCAGTTAATTTTTCTTTAAATTCTGTCTGTTTATCGTTAAGGAGTTCGATATATTCATTTAAATATGTAACGTCTTCTAATATAACGCTTGATTGCGCGGAAGAAATTACCGACACGATTGCGATTAGAATATACAAGAAAATCAAAATGCCTCCTGCTGCCAAAACCGCGCCTTTTGTAAATTTAACTACCTTCCCGACGATTTCTTTTATTTTGACAAACGGCTTTGTAACGGTTCGGTATCCGCGCCAGACAGTCTTTGAAATCTTGTCGCTCGTTTTTTTTACGGTATTTACGGCAGTTTTAGTGTTTTTTACCGTTGTTTTCAAGCCCTGTGGAGCTTTAGCGGAAATATTTAACCTTATCTTTGAATACAATTCACCGTTTATTTTGCCCTTAAGCTTGCTTACGGTTTGGACGGGATTTGTACTCCTAAGCTTTTTTGTTGTTTTTGTCTTGAGCGTATTTATCTGCTTAGTAAGTCCGGTCTTGTCGCTTATTTTTTTTGCTCCCCATACACCTAATTGAACTGGCTTTTGAACCGATAATTTGCTTAACTTTGCGATTTCGCGGACAATAGTTCTTGTATATCTGTTTGTGCAAAAGTCCGTCGCCATAAATAAGCCGTTTACACCAGCGTCCTCGGTTTTCGACATGATTTGACGTATCAATCTTGTAAAGTTTGCTGATAATTTATGTTTTGCGCGTATATTTTTTTGTATTTTTGCTTTTAAGGTATGCAACGAGTTAAGTTCTGTCAGCTTTTCAAGCCGTATTTTCTGCACGGACGTCAACGCGCCGGCGTCTTGCAGTTTCTGCAAGGACTGTATTTCCTTACATACCTGCCGTGAGGAAAGCTTCATAAGCTGTCCGTTTTCCTTTAAAGCGGCGGTATGAATTTCTTTAAGCTCGCTAAGCCGTTTGAGTTTACGCTGCTGAAAATCGCTTATAATACCAAGTTCCTGTTTCTTACTGAGCGTGGAAATTTGTTTTTGAATTTCGGGCAAAGACAGCTTCACTAAGCTTCCGTACTTACCTGCAAGCTCCTTATACTGACTTACAGTAAAAACCCGGCGCATTTCCGTTCTAATCTGTTTCAGCGTTACCGGAGTAATCCTTGTCGGTGCGTTTTTCTGTAACTGTGTTTCAAGAAATTCATATCGCTGTTTTTGCAGCGGTGAAAGGGGTTCGGCTAAATTACGCAATTCCTCTATTTCGTCCAAAACTTTATTCGAATTGTTACCTTTTACATATCGGTTTAAGCTTCCTACGGTAGCCTTTGTGTAAGAGCCCAAAGCCGCAACTCGCCCTGTTGTATTACGCGGCATGTTTCCTATAACGCAGATAGCTGCGACAGTCCCGACCGCAGCGCGGCGCGCCTGTTCAAAGTTGTGAATAGTATCATAATTACTGCGTTGCGATGCTGTTCTGTAAACGCTTTTGCCGACTGTTTTGTATACTTGTTCAGTAGTGTTTGCGGCGTTTTGAAAAAACTTTTTCGAGTATTGAAACCGCACTGTTTTCTCCGATAGTGCGGAAACACTCTCTTGAACAGCAACCGGGTCTTGTCTAATACCATTTTGTTTCAAATTCTTTATAGTTCGCCCCATATACGTGTCTTTTCCTATCGATAAAGAGGAAATCAGCGAGTTACGGGAAGTAGCAGTGCCCAGCTCGACAGATATACGGTTCGAAATATTCATATCTCCCGAGCTTGAAGTGCTTACACTGCCAGAATAAGTAACAGCTCCGTTTTCAATGTGGTTGGTATGTACTTTATTAAAACCGTAGGATGAAAATGCGGTTTTACTGTATTTGTCATTCGACGCCACTTCTGTATTTCTATTGATGTCCGGAGATGCCTGACGAGAAAGACCTTGCCTTGAATTTTCTGTATTATTTTGCTTATCGTGTGCATTACCGTTGGGAATCCTGCTTGTCCTAACGAGATTTGTTTTGTCATATTCTGTTTCGCGGCGTTCGCGATAGTTTTCCGACATTTGGCGCATATAATCATCGCTAAGCTTGGATCTGCCGGAATCCGAAGTATTATAGGTGGGCTTACCGGATAGTTTTGCGCTTTGTATCTCGTTATGCGAAGAAAAATTTTGCGGAGTATCCGGTTCGCCGCTATGCATTTTTTCACTGATTTTGTTTTCTCCGTGCAGCTCGTGTCCTGAAAAGTCTAATCCGTGCGTACCGTATGATTTATATGCTTCTTCGGCGGACAGTTTCTCACGGTGCAGTCTCAGAGTTTCATCACGCTGTTTATGGATTTTATCCATAAGCTCCTTTGCTCTTTGAGCGTCAATATCATCCTGACGCTCGCGGATGCGTTTTTCCTCTTGCATTCGCTCAAACTTATTTTCGTCATTTGCCATAATCTCACCGCCTTGTTATACAACTTTTTCACAGGGAATATATTTTAACTTCCCTGTTTGAATTTCTTTTTTCGATGCGGCGTTTAAAATCTGTGTCTCAAGGGCGGTTTTCTGCGCCGATGAAATCGCGTGCGATGTTTGTATTTTAACATTCGTTATACCGTTGTTTATATTGTTTATCACGTCTTCATTAAATTTATTGTACACAACGCATACGGTATCAAGGTTTATTTCCTGATATTCGCCCCATTTATCAATGTAGTACGGAAGATTGTTTTCCTGCGCGAGCGCCGCAAAATTCATAAAATCAGTAATCGGAATATTTATATACCCGACTTCGCCTCTGTCAAGCAACTCCTGAAGATTGGCGCAGTTGGCAAATTTCAGACTGATGTTGTTGTATATCTGCGCTATGATAGGCTCGTCCGCGGTCTTGAAAAAAACATCTCTGAACTCCCAATACGAGATGTTAAGATTTTCCAATGCCCCGTATCCTCCGGCGGGGAAATATCTGTCGCGGATTTCACAATATTCTTTAAACGTTACAGGTTTACCGCTGCCTGGAAGCTCAACCATACCGTGATCTACGGCGTATTTTTTTCCTACACCGAAATGTATTTCAGGATAATACTCTTTCACTGTTTTCCTAAACTCTGAATATTCGTGTTCCTGCATCGCGATCCACTTCACACTTTCGCCGGATTTTAACAGTAAATTAATATCGGTTTCGGGAGCTTTACGGTTAAGGAAGGCGAGAAAATTTTTCAACTTGGAAGCGTCATCATTAAACTTGTCACTCCTGAAAAAATCACGCCACTTTTTACGCAAGCCTCCGCGACTCTCGTGACGGAAGAATTTTTTCAAGCCCTTATCATACAGCTTGACAAGCCTCGGATCAGCTTGCGGCTCGTTTCGCCCGTCATTGAAGCGCATAAGAGAGTATACCTCGGTATATCGAAGACGTTCGGGAATCGGCAATCCGAATTCAGCATATATAACCTTTACAAATTCCGCTTCCCGGCAATATTTAAGCAATTTTTCCATATCAAGCATAAAATTATCATCTGTGTTGATTTTAATTGCGAACACCGAAGGATAAAACAGACGCGTATTACGGTTGTTTCTCCGTATAATGTCCATAGGCGAAATATTATCTGTAACGGGCTTAAGCGACGCTATAAGGCATAAATCATCCTTGCAACGTACAATTTTAGTGTATACGCCGTATTCCTTGCTGAAATCAATATCAAAATTTGACATCTGTCATCCCTCCTACGAATTGCGGGTAAGCGGCTCTGGAGTGTCGGAGGTTTCACTACTCTGCATAAATGCGAAATCCTCATCCGCGAAAACCATTCGTATTACGGTAGGCTCGCTGTTTACGGTATTGGGCTGCAGCGTGTGTATAATTGGATTTGACGCAAGTAAATAATATTTGCCGTTGTAGTTTTTAGGCGCGATGTTTATTGTAAGAAGCGGATATTCTTCAGTTTCGCTGTCCCCGCTGTTTTCGGGTTTACAGTAGTTTTCCAGAACACGCCACATTACAGCTAAGTCTTGGTCGGTAGGCGATTTAAATTTAAAATCAATCTGTAAATATTTCAAATGTAAAAACAGTTCAACGTCCGGCTTGTAGAAGGTGTTTTCCGAAATCTGACGTGCAACTCCCTCCTTGTTCCATATCTCGTGAAATATTCCCACAAACGATTTTGGCATATTTCCCTCGTCCAATCCTGACATTTCACTAATAAGCTCTTTTTCATTCATAACAACTCTTCCTTTCCGACTTTGTACCGGGGTGGTACAAAGTTTGTTTTATTTTTACCGCTCGTTTCCCATATCTCTGTCATCTTGATTTGCACTACCTGATGCTCCATTGCCTTTTTTGTTTCCGCCGATGAAATCTGCTCCGAGAGCGACGATTTTTGTTTTATTATCCCTGCTTGAATACGTTGTAAGGTTTTAACGATATTTTCAATTATAACGGGGACTGTTTTATGGTAATACTGTCCGTAATATATCGAATTATCATCAAGCAGCCGTTTTATTTTCTTGTCAAGCCGTATACTTTCATCAAGATTTTGCAAGCGTCCTTCTTTTTCAAAGGTTTTACCTCTGCTTATAAACAAATTGAAGTTTGTGTGACTGTTATGCTCGTCCCATATGCGTTTCTTAAAGTCCATGCTGTTGTTTTTGCCGTATATTTCATTGAATAAAATCGGGGAGTCTGTCACAACAACGTCAACTTTGCCGATAAGCCGGTTTATACGGTGTGACTGCTCCGCAAAAATGTGCTCTTGATCGGCTAATGCGGCATAGTTTTCGTCCCAGACGAGCTCTTTTGCGTATTCGGGAACATATTCTGTCACAATTCCGCGCTTTTTCAGCTCCGAAGCAATTTCCCAAGCACAGGTGGTTTTCCCTGCACCCGGTCCCGCGAACAAATTTACAACAAGCGTGTTTCTCATGATAACAACTCTTCCTTTCCGACTTTGTACCGGGATGGTACAAAGTTTGTTTTATTTTACCGCTCGTTTCCCACATGTTTGATTATCATTGTTTTACCGTGTATTATATTGTCTGTGTCATAAACTCTATAATCTTTATAGTTTTTCATTAAAATCTTTCCTTATCAGTTATTTTGTTGTCTTCTTTTACTGTTGGTTGGTTATTGCGCGCGGTTTCGGCGGCGCTGATTACCCTATTAAGCGAGCGCTTGCCATACACCAATTCGTCGTTCCAGTCCTTATGTTTGGGATAATGCTTTAAAATTCTGCCCTGCCATCCGGCTTCCCGAAGCATTGTTTGCAAATGTTCTCCGGCTTCTATGCCCGCCTTGTCATTATCAAACGCTATAAGAACGCCTGTTATATTGCTGTGGGCTTTTAAATTGTTCAGCACTGCCGCAATTTTTCCCGTACCGCTCAAGACATTATAGCTATAATCATTATGATTCATACCGCGTGATTTAAGAATACTCATATATGAAAGACTGTCAATAACGCTTTCCGTCACCACGAGAGCATTGGAACTGTTGTTTATAAATATACAGGTATCATAATTGCTGCCCTCAATATCCTTTACATAGCGTTTCTCGGAATATGTGCCGCGCAGGCAAGCAAAATCAGCTTTACCGTCCGTGTTATAGCCCACAAATACCGCATTGTTCCGCTTGTCCTGATATATCGTTTTTTTGCAGATATACTCAGCAATTATATCCTTATCAATTCCGCGCGTATTAACAAGATAATTTATTACAGCCGAATTACTAAAGTTTTTTGGCGGCAAGGCAAACGGTTTTTTGGGGCTTTGAGATTTTTGCGGCGGTGGCGGCTCGGACGCGGACGGCGTATAATTACCCGCATAATAACTGACAAGCGTTTTAAGCGCGTTTTTGAAATCCTTACCCTCAAAGTGCATTACAAAATCTATAATGCTTCCGGCAGCAGTATTTGCTTTCTGCCCCTGTGCAAACTGAGAGTTTCTCCAGAAACAATTTTTTCTGTCGTCAATTCTTATGCTGTCGTGTTCCGCAAGAGAATAATATCCACCGATTTTGGTTAGCGTATAGCCCATTCTTCGCGCATAATCTGTTATACGGATTTCAGATTTTATCCTGTCAAGGTCGTATCTCTTCATTTGTATTCACAACCTTTCCGCTTAGTAAGTTCTTAACCTCTTTTCTGTAAAGCTCGCTTTTATCCATAGCTTTTGTAGCTTTATAAATGGTACGGGAATAACCGGTGTAATTATTGCGGAAGCGTAAATATTCTTCTTTATTTTCAGCTATGTAATAGCCTTTGTGTAAGCTGAAACAAATTTTATATCCCTTATTTCGCAAACCGAGACAGACCCTCCTAAACTCTCGTGCGCTGATATTAAGACCGCATAAAATAGTCTCGCCCGAGACAGGTTCCGACGCGCTGAAATTCAATAAAAGGGAAAGCAGCTTCGATTCGGAATATGTTAAATCAATTTTAGTCGGCGTCATCTCTTACACCTCCATTATTTATTATCCGACAACTCGGATAATTTTGTCGTCATTGCTTTATACAGCTCTGTGTCTTGCGGGAATTTATTTTCAAACGGTATTATCGATGAGCCCGTATATATCAGTCCCTGTCCGGGCGGCGCGTTAGTGATGTGCGACAACTGTGTAGAGCTGATATTCAAGAGTTCCGCAAGATTAGCTCTGTCAAGCGGCGCTTGATTGAGCATTTCTATAAACTCGCAGTTTGAAATCATCGTACGCGCTATATCGTTTTCCAAAAGGTCTGATACGTTCTGCGTAATGCCTGTGGGGAAGCCGCCGTATTTTCTGGCGCGTTTATATAATTCGCGTAGGAAATTTGCCGATGTGTTATTTTTAAACAATAAATATATTTCGTCTATATAGAACCAGGTGTTTTTACCACGCCGTCTGTTCTCCATAATTCTGTTCCATATATTGTCGAGTACGACAAGCATTCCGACGCTTGTAAGCGTAGAGCCGATGTCCTTAATGTCGTAGACAACGAAGCGGTTATTATACGCCACATTGGTTTTGTGAGCAAAAATATTCAGCGAGCCGCGCGTATATATTTCCAATGATGTTGCAAGCTGCATTGCATCGTAGCCGGACAGATCATCAAGCTTTTCCTGAAAATCAAGCAACGTGGGTATCTTGCTGCTGTCATATGTACCATTATCCGCATCGAACGAGCTTAAAAACGGCTCATAGCAGCTTCTGCAGCATCTGTCAAGGATAGATCGCTGTGTGGGCGTAAGTCCGTAACGGTCGCCGAACGCCGTTGTGCAGAAGCTTATTATGAAATCGGATTTTAACGTTATCGGGTCATCGCCGCCACCGTAATCCATATCCAAATCCATTGGATTTATGTGTGCGCCACCGCCGGCGGCAATACGGACTACCTGACCGCCCAGAAGCTTTGCGAGTGGGTGATACTCCGCTTCGGGGTCTATAACGATTACATCATCATCGGTGTTGAGCAGTACATTTACCATTTCTTCCTTTGCCGCAACGCTTTTGCCGCTACCGGGTGTGCCGAGAATGAATCCATTACCGTTTTTGCTGTTAATGCGGTTAAACATTATCAGATTTCGCGATACGGCATTTATACCGTAATACATTCCGTTCTTGTGCTGCAATTCCTGCGATGTAAACGGCATAAACACCGAGGCTGATTCCGTAATATGTGTCCGCTTTATGGATAACTTATTATTGGCCAACGGCAAAGCTGAATTAAGTCCGTTTTCCTGCTGCCAATTAAGCGTGTCTATTGTACACATTTTAGTTCGTGCAAGCATTTCAATCGTATTTGTATCACGCTCAAGCGTTTCCAAATCATCCGCAAAATGCACTATAACAAATGTCATAAAAAACATTTTCTGATCTTTGTTTACAATCGCGTCCATAAAATCTTCACACTCTGATTGCGAATATTTAAGCTCGCTTGATATAAGCTCGGGAGAATATCCGTTTTTAAACGCTCTCTGCTGGCTTTTGATAACGTTTGAGTTGATATTAACCATTTGATTCCGCACGATTTTTACCGCGTCCTCATTATTTACCGTTTCGAAGTTCATACTCAAAAGCATATTACAGCTCATATCGGACAGGTCGGCTATAAAGGTATCGCGCAGAGACATAGGCAACATTTTAAGGTACAATGCGCGTCCGTATTTATCGCCGATACGGAAATGATTGCTTCCGAACTCGAAAGAGCTTGGAGCGATACAATCTTTAGTCGTAAGTCCGGATTTTTTCATACTTTCAAATGAAAACGTACTTGCAAACGCGCCTTCCTTGCCAAGATTGTACACATCGTGCAATATTTCAAGACGTTCGGCTGTTGACAGTGCCCGAGCTTCGGAATCGCCGATTTTTTTGATATTCGAGGATATTTCACTCTCCAATCTTGAAAAGTCCGCTATTGATTCCTCGTAACTATCAGATGATATGGCAATAGTCAGATATTTCTCTTTGATAAGATTGTTTTTACCCTCTGTCATCTTACGCTTAAGAACCTTTTCATTAAACTCATCGCGCAGCTCGTTAAAATTATCGTTTCGCGGAGGAATAAGAATATCATTCTCGAATGTATCCTGATTAAGATTACGATTATTGATTGTAATCTGGAATTTAACGGTAGGGTCAAAACCGTTAAGAAACTCACCATAGCTTAACAGCATTTGCTCTTGCTCCGCCATTTTTGCCACACTGTAGTTTATATCACGCAGCTTATAGCTCTTGGTAAAGACGCCACACCGCGTTTCGATAATTCCGTAATCCTCATATACATTGGTATACGGAATCGTATCCTGTGCGGATTTTGGAATTTTTATCGGTTCTTTTTTGTTTTGTTTTGCTTTTTTTGAAGCGGATTTTAAAAATCCCATAATATATTTCACCTCACGATATTATTTGATAGCAGATTTTGATTTAGTGTATTTATGCTTTTTAGCTGGCTTGCTTTTCTTTGCACCTTGCTGTGCTTCGGCTTTTCTGACAGCCTTTAAACACGCTTCATGCTGATTGATGGTTATATATTTCCGTTTTTTCGGGGCTATGAAGTTATTTATAAACGCAGAAATGAAAAACTGTTCAAACCTCATACCATAGGGCTTTACCCACCCGAAAAGGAAAATAGCCGCCGCCGGAAGAAGCAGGAAAAACATCATTAGGTCACGGCTTATAAACGGCTTTAGCACGTTATATATTAAAATGCATACCGTCAAGCCAACGCCTACGCAAATTGTCTGACGCATAGTAAACGGTCCGACAAACTTTGCTTCATACTGCCTTATCTCTTTCGGTATTCGTATATCAATCATAAAAATCTCCTCCTTAATTTGCTCCCACAAGCTCTTTCGCAAACGACAGGGACTTAAGTATAAGCGAAACCGCAGCAAATAGAACCGCAAAATATATGCCTAAAAATGCAAACATTCCCATTGATTCGTTTACCTGCGCGGCAAGAACATCAAGCATTATTATACTGAGCAACAACAGAATAACGTATATGACGATTCCCTGTATTGCAACCGCAAAGAAATTTTTTAAAAACTTGAAGCCTGCGCCCTGCATACCCTGACCGAAGAAGTCGGAAAGTGCGAGCGGCGCCATTGCTCCGCGCAGAAATAATTCAAGTAACCGGGAATAGGCGATGACTTTTATGATTATTTGGGCTATTAGCGAGCCTAAAACTGGTAAAAGAAAAATCACCATATATCCGAATGCTTGCAAAATTCCCAAGTTTTCATCCCAATCTTTGCCCGTTATTATGTGCCACGCCGTATGAGACAGATTGTCCGGATTTGTCAGACTTCCGACATCGAGAGAATGTATCTGATTGAACAGCGACATACCCATAGACATAAAAAGGGCTAGAATTTCAAGACCGTGTATAATTAAATACTGACAGGCAACCAGTTTCCCAAATTCGAAAAACCATTTTTCAAATGTGAAATCCTCGTGTGTGGTTTTTTCGAGAAACGAGCAAAGAAACCATATCAGCATAATACCTATACCAAGCGGCACCATTACATTGTCATATACCGTGGTCATAATGTTCCATGCATTGGGAAATTTTGTTTGCGGGTTCATTGTCAGTATGTCTATAACTCCGTCAAACAATCCGCTTCCGAAGGCTTGATCAAGAAAACCTCGCAATATATCATTCATAGTTTAGTACCTCCTATGCAACAGGCAAGCCGCAGGGCGGCTTGTCTGCCGCCCGCCGGTCTGTCTGCTTTTTACGAAATAAGTCCCGCCGTCTGCAGTAAAACGCGGAATCCTACCAACGCTGCGCCGACAACGGCGATACGCACGCCGCGCGTCTGCTGCTCGGAATTATCGTCCTTGTACGCCATAACAAGCATAAACACGCCTGTGATAAGAACAACGATACCTACATAGAACGCAATTTTACAGATAAATTCCACAATGGAGCCTATTAACGAGCTTATATTGGTACTCTCGCTTATCGCTACAGAAGCGGCGTTCGCTGGAACAGGGACTGATGCCGCTGTTATAAATGCGATAGCCGCACCCTGCAATTTTGATTTAATTTTTGTGTATACGCTTTTAATCTTATTTCTGTAAGTCATCAATTTTTTCATTAAAATCATCTCCTTCTTTTACAATACCCTGCTCGGGTATATCATTATCTCTGCTCGCAGGACTGTTTTTTACGTTATCCGCACTCTCAATCTGCTGTGAAAGTGTCGGCTTGTATGTGTTGATAATCAAGCCGCTTATAATCTTGTTGTAATCCTTTGAACAGGCGTTGCCGTCTCTATCAGTCCATTCGGCTTTTTTGGGAACAACAATATCGCTGTACTTGGTTTCGCCATCTTTGTCATATTTCACTGCGGGAAAATTCACCATAAGTCCTTTTGGCGTTTTGTTTATCGCGATATTGCGGATAACAAAATCATCACCAATATTAAGTGACGCCCAAGCCACAAGCTTTGAATTGTTTTCAACGGGTGATACTCTTACACTGAACTCAGGGTTTAGGTCGCCATTTGTATATGCGTACCCATTCTCTGATTCGTACGCATTTTGAAATGTTTCAAGCAATGCTACTCTTGCCTCATCGGATTTCGGATAGAATATATCAATGTAATTATCCTCGCCCTTCTTTTCGTATTTACGAGACGGCATAGCGACAAAATCATCATTTTCACCCTCAATAAGCTTTATTCCTCTCAGCGTTACCGCGTTGCCTATGGTAACGTCCGCATAAGCTTTTACCTTGTCATTTTCCACTTTCCGTACATTATGTACATAAAGTTTATTCATTTTACAATCCTCCTACTTATCTTATTTTAAATTGTTTTTGAGTGACGATTATTTGCGGGTGGTCGCGGGAATTGCCGCCAAACCGGCTTTTTTTAGACATGAAAAGCATTATTTTTCCCTCCTTAAAAAGTTTTTACATAAGCATAATAAAAAGTTTTTCGGGATTTTCAACCAAAATTTTAAAAATTTTTGTGTTTTTTATTATCGTGCCTCGCGGTCTATAGTTTCCCTATCTATTTCGTTCTGCATGCCACACCGCTTTCCCGCAGATGAGATGACGTCATCTAATGAAGCTCTCGCATTTTCCTCCGCTTGACTGCGTTCCTCTATCAATTTATTGTAAAACTCTATTTCCT
>CAZWMB010000040.1:0-13762 GCA_964634635.1 uncultured Lachnospiraceae bacterium | reverse complement strand
TTTTAGGCCCGCTTTCCGAAAAGCCGTACCGACTAGGATACTGCACCGCTATTACCTCTTAATATATCATAATTGTACATTTTTGTCAAATAAGTACGCCGCGCCGGATTAAAATTTATTTCATTGACAATAAATTCCCGTAAGTGTATAATAAAATAAATGACAACGGTAAATTTGCTTGTAGGAGAAATAATTATGAAAGCTGAGCTTGTAAGATACCTGGAGAGGCTGTCGGAGCTGTACCCGACTGTTGACAGCGCCTCGACGGAAATAATAAATCTGCAATCCATTCTGAACCTGCCTAAGGGTACGGAGCATTTTTTGTCGGACATACACGGCGAGTACGCCGCTTTTTCGCATGTACTCCGCAACGGTTCAGGCGCGGTCAGAAAAAAAATAGACGACGTGTTCGGACATACCCTGAGCAACAGGGATAAAAACGAGCTTGCCTCGCTTATATACTATCCGCGCCAGAAAATGGACTATATAAAATCCCTGGAGCAGGACACCGAAAACTGGTACAAGATAATGCTGTACAGACTTGTTGAGATATGTAAGGTGGTATCGTCAAAGTACACGCGCTCCAAAGTCAGAAAGGCGCTGCCGGTTGAGTACGCGTATGTAATCGAGGAGCTTATAACGGAAAAGCCGGAGGTTTTAAACCGCGGCGCATACGTCGACGGTATCGTAAATACTATTCTTGAAACCGGCATCGCGGAAAAATTTATAATAGCCATGTCGGAGCTTATACAGCGTCTGGTTGTCGACCATCTTCACGTTCTCGGCGACATATACGACCGCGGAAACGGCTCGCACAATATTATGGACAGACTCTGCAATTATCACTCCTTGGACATTCAGTGGGGAAACCATGATGTAATGTGGATGGGCAGCGCCTCGGGCAACACGGCGTGCATAGCGAATATTATAAGGAACAGTATACGCTACGGCAATATCGACGTGCTTGAAGACGGGTACGGAATAAACATGCTGCCGCTCGCGACCTTCGCTATGGACACATACGCGGGCGACCCGTGCGAATGCTTTGGTATCAGCCGTTTAAAGGGTAAGGCAAAGCCCGGACAGGAAAATTACCTCGAGATGCAGATGCACAAGGCGATTACAATCATACAGTTTAAATTAGAGGGACAGCTTATTGCCAAATATCCTGAGTTCAATATGGAGGACAGGAGAATTCTGCATAAGATTGACTTTGACGGAGGAACCGTGGAGCTGTACGGAAAAACTTATCCCATGAAGGATATGAACTTTCCGACGATAGACAGGAACAATCCTTACGGGCTTAGCGAGCGCGAGCGGGAGGTAATGGAAAAGCTGCGCGCGGTTTTTATACGCTGTGAAAAGCTCCAGCGGCATACTCAGTTCCTGCTGAAAAAGGGCAGTCTGTACAAAGCGTATAACGGAAACCTGCTGTTTCACGGCTGCGTGCCGCTGAATGAGGACGGCAGCTTTAGGGAGGTTGTTGTCGGCGGCAAAAAGTACAGCGGCGCCGCGCTTTACGATATATTCGAGTCAAACGCGCGCAAGGCGCTTATGTCGCTGAAACGGCGCGACCGTATACGAGGAGGAGATATACTCTGGTATCTGTGGAACGGTCCCGACTCGCCGCTTTTCGGGCGCGACAGAATGACGACCTTTGAAAGGTACTTTATAGAGGACAATGAAACTCACCGCGAGAGCAAGAACGCCTATTATACGCTTATAGAACGCGAGGACATAGCGAATAAAATTCTTGCGGAGTTCGGTCTTGGCGAAAACGGGCATATTATAAACGGCCATGTACCCGTACATCAGGGCGACGGTGAAAATCCGCTTAAATGCGGCGGTAAGGTAATAATGATTGACGGAGGCTTTTCAAAGGCGTACCACAGTGTAACCGGTATCGCGGGATATACGCTTACGTATAATTCCTACGGTCTGACGCTTACGGCGCACGAGCCGTTTGAGTGCGCGGAGCAGGTAATTCATGACGACAAGGACATCGTGTCCAATCAGGTCGCGGTAGAAAAGTCTTTTAACAGAATACTGGTAGGGGATACCGACAACGGCAAGAAGCTGAAGGAAAACATAGCGGACCTAAAGGAGCTGATTAAGGCGTACAGACAAGGTATAATCAGCGAAAAGGAGCAGTAGGCGGGTTAATTTACACAAAACAAATTTAATAAAGAGCCGTATATTTGTCGGTTGCAATATTGACTTTGGCGCCTTGTTATGCTATTATAGAATATTATAAAATAACTGTGGGAAAAAACAAATATCAACAGGGAGGCAGAAGAATGGCAAAGGCTGCAATAATGGGCTACGGTACTGTGGGTAGCGGTGTGTATGACATCATAAAAACCAACGCGAATAAGCTTACGGACAATGCGGAAGGCGAAAGGATAGAGCTTAAATATATACTTGATATACGCGATTTTGACAACCATCCCGAAAAGGAGCTTTTCACAAAGGAGTTTAACGATATACTTTCCGACGGGGAAGTCAGCGTTGTAGCGGAGGTTATGGGCGGGCTGCACCCTGCCTACGAGTTTACAAAGAGTCTGCTTGAGGCGGGTAAGAGCGTTGTAACCTCAAACAAGGAGCTTGTCGCGACATACGGCACGGAGCTTCTTGAAATCGCGCGTAAAAGAAATGTGAATTATTTCTTTGAGGCGAGCGTGGGCGGGGGCATACCTATTATAAGACCTATGCATCAATGTCTGACAGCCAATAATATAACGAGAATTGCGGGAATACTGAACGGTACGACCAACTATATACTTGACCAGATGATTAAAAGAGGCAAGACCTTTGACGAGGCTCTGAAGGATGCGCAGAACAAGGGGTTCGCGGAGAGAAATCCCGCGGCTGACATAGAGGGTCATGACGCGTGCCGTAAAATAGCCATTCTGGCGTCTCTCGCCTCCGGTAAGACCGTCGACTATAACGACATAGAAACGGAAGGCATTGTCGATATTACCCTTGACGACGTAAAATACGCGTCGGCGATGAATTCGGTTATAAAGCTTATAGGCTACGCCGAGTTTGGCGAGGATGGAAAAATATATTCAATCGTTTCGCCCATGCTGATAAATAACGACAGCCCTCTGTCGGGCGTGGACGGAGTGTTTAACGCCATTATGGTTACCGGCGACTGCGTGGGCGACGTAATGTTCTACGGCAAGGGCGCGGGCAAGCTGCCGACGGCCAGCGCCGTTGTGGCGGATATAGTGGATGCTGTAAAGCACAGCGAGCGTAGCAAGAAAATTTCATGGACAAAGCGCGGTGAAAACATCATGGCTGACAACAGCAGCAAAAGATTTTCGTATTTTATAAGGACAACCGACTCCGCGGATAATATACAGCGCGTATTCGGCAGCTGTGAGTTTGTCGATAATATCGTAAGCGGCGAGTCGGCGTTTCTGACGCCTCCGGTCACGGGAGCGGAAATAAAGGAAAAGCTGTCGGGACTGTCCGACGCCGTTACGAGTATAAGAGTATTGGGCTTATGATAAAAATAAGAGTACCCGCGAGCAGCGCGAATATGGGAGCGGGCTTTGACACTCTCGGCGTCGCGGTGGGTCTGTACAACAGGATGGAAGTGGAGGAAATTCCGGAGGGACTGGAGATTATAAACAAAAACAGCCAGAGCTTTATACCTAAGGACGGAAATAATCTCATATACCGCGCCATGCTGTATCTGTTTGACGCGGTAAACTACAAGCCTAAGGGCTACCGTATCGCGCAGAACAGCGAAATTCCCATGACAAGAGGTCTGGGCAGCTCAAGCGCGTGTATAATAGGCGGTATGCTTGCCGCGAATATAATCTCGGGCAGACAGCTTAGCTACGGTCAGCTTATTCACCTCGCGGCGGCGATGGAGGGACACCCGGACAATGTGGGACCCGCGCTTTACGGCGGGTTTTGCGTGTCGCTTACCGACGGTGACAGGACAATAATCAAAAGCAGTAAGCTTGACAGCCGTATAAAATTTGCGGCGGTTATTCCGGATTTTTTTGTGGCTACCAAAAAGTCAAGAGGAGTACTGCCGTCGAGGGTGGACTTTCGCGACGCGGTGTTTAATATCGGTCACGCGTCAATGTTACAGGCGGCGCTTGTTTCCGGCGACATGGACGCGCTCGGCGTCGGCGTAAGGGACAGACTGCATCAGCCCTACCGTAAAAGCTACGTTGACAGTATGGAAGAGATTTTTGACAGGACGTATTCGCTCGGTTCGCGCGCCTCGTATCTGAGCGGTTCGGGACCGACGATAATATCCGTGCTTGACGGGAACTATGAAAAATTCCGACGCGGCATGGAGGATTATTTCAAACTTAATTCTCTTAAATGGAAATGCGCGGTTCTGGCGGCGGATAACGTGGGCGCGGTGGTTTCGGAGGTAAATTCGTAAATTAAGCATATAACCGGTTTTGCCGGACAAACAGAGAAAGAAAGGAAATTTAAAATGGGACTTATTGTTCAGAAATACGGGGGTACGTCCGTTAAGAACGCGGAAAGAGTTATGAATGTCGCAAGACGTATTACTGACGCGTACAAGGCGGGAAACGGCGTTGTTGTCGCCGTGTCCGCGCAGGGCGATACAACCGATGAGCTTATAGAAACGGCGAAGAAGGTCAATCCTGCCGCGTCGAAGCGTGAAATGGATATGCTGCTTTCCTCCGGCGAGCAGATTTCAATAGCCCTGCTCGCTATGGCGGTTGAAAAGATAGGCTGTCCGGTGGTTTCTCTTACCGGCTGGCAGGCGGGATTTAAGACCGACTCAAAATACGGAGCGGCAAGAATAAAAACAATAGATACCGAAAGAATACAAAACGAGTTGGATAGCAGAAAAATTGTTATTGTGGCGGGCTTTCAGGGTCTTGACAAGTACGACAATATAACGACGCTCGGCAGAGGCGGTTCGGACACGTCGGCGGTCGCTCTCGCGGCGGCGCTGCACGCGGACATATGCGAGATTTACACCGATGTTGACGGCGTGTACACTACCGACCCGAGAATTTGTAAAAACGCGTACAAACTTGACGACATTTCATATGATGAAATGCTGGAGCTTGCGTCGCTGGGCGCGAATGTACTCCACAACAGAAGCGTTGAAATGGCTAAAAAATATAATGTCAGGCTGTCGGTAAGGTCAAGTCTGAATAATAACGAGGGTACGTATGTTAAGGAGGTAAGCCAGGTGGAAAAGATGCTTGTAAGAGGTGTGACAAGGGATAATGATGTTGCGAGGATATCGCTGTGCGGCGTGGAGGATACTCCGGGCAAGGCGTTTACGGTGTTCCGTATGCTCGCGAAGCACGGCATCAGCGTTGACCTTATAATACAGTCGATAGGAAACAATGGGAAAAAGGATATAAGCTTTACTGTAACCGAAAGCGACCTTCAGCCCGTCCTTGATTTGCTCGAGGATGAAAAGGAGCTTGTAAAGGCAAACGAGGTAAAATGGACCAAGGATGTTTCAAAGGTGTCCATTGTCGGCGCGGGAATGGTGAATAATACCGGCGTCGCGGCCACAATGTTTGAGGCGCTCTACGACGCGCATATAAATATCAGCATGATAGCCACCTCGGAGATAAAAATTTCCGTGCTTGTGGACAGAAAGGACGCGGAGGCGGCGGTTGTCGCAATTCATGACAAATTCATGCTTAAATAACACAGACGTATAGCCTATAAAAACCACAAGGAAGTGGCGCTGACGGAAAGGGACAGTCCTCCATGCCGCCGCACTTGTGGTTTCGTGCTGTAATATAATGGGAGAAACGGAATTGGAAGATAAAATTATAGGCAGAAATCCTGTGCTGGAGGCGATACGCTCCGGCAGGAGCATAGACAAGATAATCGTAAAAAAAGGCGTGCGCGAAGGCTCCATAATACAGCTTATAAGCAAGGCGAGGGACGCCGGAATTATTGTTCGGGAGGCGGACGTAAGAAAGCTTGACCGCGCCGCGGAGGGCGGAAACCATCAGGGCGTGGTCGCGTACGTCAGCGCGTACGGGTACGCGGAGGTAAAGGACATACTCCGCGCCGCCGAAGACAGGGGCGAGCCGCCGTTTATAATAATCTGCGACAAAATTACCGACCCGCATAATCTTGGCGCGATAATACGTACCTCTAACTGCGTCGGCGCGCATGGGGTGATTATCCCCAAACACGGCAGCGCGGGTATAAACAGTATAACGGCTAAGACCTCCGCGGGCGCGGCAGAGTACACGCCGGTGGCGAAGGTCACAAATATCGCGGCAGCAATAGAGGCTCTGAAAAAGGAGGGGCTGTGGTTCGCCGCCGCGGATATGGACGGCGGAGAGATGTACGGCGCCGACCTGACCGGTCCGCTCGGACTTGTAATAGGCAGCGAGGGAAACGGAATAAGCCGTGTTGTAAAGGAAAAATGTGATTTTACAGTGAGAATACCCATGTCGGGACAGATAAACTCGCTAAACGCATCGGTTGCGGCGGGAGTACTCATGTATGAGGCGCTGCGTCAGAGAAGAGCCTGTCAGAAATGATAATTATAATTCATATTGAGAAAGGAAAGTAAGGTATGAAGGCGGTAGTAACGGTAATCGGCAGGGACCGTAAGGGAATAATCGCAAGGGTAAGCGGTATTCTTTTTGAAAACGGCGTAAATATACTTGATATTTCGCAGACGATAATGCGCGATATGTTCACAATGATAATGCTTGTGGATTTTGAGGACGGCAGGGTCACGCTGAAACAGCTTGTCGGCGAGCTTGAGAAGGCGGGAGAGGACATGGGACTGTCAATACATGTTCAGCGTGAGGAAATTTTTACCTCAATGCACAGAATATAGGGGGGACGGCAAATGATAAACCCCTTTGAGGTTATAGAAACCATAAAAATGATAGACGAGGAGAACCTCGACATACGAACGATTACAATGGGAATATCGCTTAAAAGCTGCGCGGGACCCGATATAGACACAGTCTGCGAAAGGGTGTATGACAAAATCACAGCCTACGCCAAAGACCTTGTAAAAACCGGCGAGGACATTGAGGCGCAGTTCGGTATACCGATTATAAACAAGCGTATATCGGTAACTCCGATAGCGACGCTTGTGGACGCGCTTGATGATCCTGATGTTGAAAGATGCGTTTTGATAGCAAAAACGCTTGACAGAGCGGCAAAAACCGCCGGAGTGGATTTTATCGGCGGATACACCGCTCTCGTGCATAAGGACTGCACAAAGGGCGAAAAAATACTTATAGACTCGATTCCCGAGGCTCTTGCTTCAACCGACCTTGTATGTTCAAGCGTGAACGTCGGATCGACAAGAGCGGGTATAAATATGAACGCGGTAAAGCAGATGGGTCAGGTTGTAAGGGAGGCGGCAAATCTTACCGCCGACGCTCACGGCTTCGCCTGCGCGAAGCTTGTCGTATTCTGCAACGCCGTTGAGGACAATCCGTTTATGGCGGGAGCTTTTCTCGGCGAGGGCGAGGGAGAGTGCGTGATAAACGTGGGAGTAAGCGGTCCCGGCGTTGTAAAATGCGCGCTTGAGTCCGTTAAGGGCGAGGACTTCGGCATTGTGGCGGAGGTAATAAAAAAGACAGCCTTTAAGATTACGCGTATGGGTCAGCTTGTGGCGCGGGAGGCGTCAAGGCGGCTCGGCGTACCGTTCGGTATAGTCGACCTGTCGCTCGCGCCGACGCCCGCCGTGGGCGACAGCGTTGCGTATATACTGGAGGAAATGGGACTTGAAATGTGCGGTACGCACGGCACTACCGCCGCGCTCGCGCTTTTGAACGACGCGGTAAAGAAGGGCGGAATAATGGCGTCGGGCTACGTCGGAGGACTTTCCGGAGCGTTCATTCCGGTGAGCGAGGATGCGGGTATGATTGCCGCGGCGAAGTCGGGCGCGCTGACTCTTGAAAAGCTGGAGGCGATGACCTGCGTATGCTCGGTGGGGCTTGATATGATTGCGGTACCGGGCGATACGAGCGCGGAAACGATTTCGGCGATAATCGCCGACGAGGCGGCCATAGGCATGGTAAATTCAAAAACAACCGCGGTAAGGGTAATACCCGCGCCGGGTAGGCGCGAGGGCGACACAGTGGAGTTCGGCGGACTGCTCGGAACGGCTCCGGTAATGCCGGTAAACAAATATTCCAGCGCGGATTTTATAAACCGCGGAGGAAGAATACCCGCGCCGCTGCAAAGCCTTAAAAACTGACATAATGACATAATATGGAACATAAAGGAGATGCTTTAAAGTGGAGGATTTAATTTTAAAGATAATCGACATTGAGGACAGAGCGCAGGAGGTCATACGCGACGCGAGAGAGGCGGATATGGAGCTTGGAAATCGCCTTGAAACGGAAACTAAAAAGCTTGAAAAGGACATAGTAAGCCGTATGGAGAAAAAAAAGGTTGAGGTGAAAAGGGTCGAAGACGAGGACGCTGACAAAAAAATCAAGTCCATAAACGCCGGTATTGAAGAACAGATTAAGTCGCTCAATGAGAAGTTCGGTGAAAACAAGGACAGGTGGGTGGACGCCATTGTCGGCAATATCATCGGCAGATAGGACGGGTGATTTTCGGTGAGTGTAAAATACAGCGCAATTGCCGCAAAGCTTAGAGCAATGCATTCAAGCTTCCTGACCGGCGGGGACTATGAGCGGCTGCTTTCAAAGAAAAGCGTAAATGAAATATGCGCGTATCTTAAATCCGCTCCGGGTTACTGCGACGCGCTTGCGGATGTAAACGAGCGCGGAGTTCACCGCGGTGAAATGGAGCGTATGCTCGAGCGCGATATAATGGACGAATACGTGCGCATATATAATTTTGTGGACTTCTCGGACCGTGAAATCATGAATTTATGGTTCATGCGGCGTGAGCTGCGCTTTCTTAAACGTGAAATACGCCATATATACACGCATGAGAAATGTGTCGGCGACGATATAGACAGGGGTACCTTTAACGATTTTTTTGATTCGCACACAAAGATTGACAAGGACATAATGCAGTCGGCGTCGTCGTTGTCGGACTGTATAAAAGCGTGCGAGAAAACTCCGTACGCGGAGCCGCTTCGGCGCGCGGAAAGCTTAGAGGTGGATTTCTTTTCGGCGGGTATGGTTCTGGAGTCGTTTTACTATCGTTATATATGGAAAACAGGTCAGAGGCGTCTGAATAAGGAGCAGCTTGGTCTGTTCAGAAAGCTCATGGGCAGTCAGATAGACATGCTCAATCTGATGTGGATATATCGCGGTAAAAAATATTTCAGCTTTGAGAATGAAATGATTTTTACCTATCTTCTGCCTGTACAATACAGGCTTAAGGAAAATACGGTAAAGCGGCTTGTGATGACAAGCGATACGGAAAGCTTCACGGAGCTTGTCAAAAGCTCTACGCCGTATGGCGAATTGTTTGACAATTATGACAACGGAATATTTCCGGAGGAAAATTACAATCGTATATACAGAAGGCTGTCAGAAAATATATTTGTAAGCTACACAGAAACAATCGTCGCGGTTTGCGCGTACCTCAACCTAAAGGAGGAGGAGATAAAAAATATCACCACAATTATTGAGGGAGTCAGGTACGGTCTTAATCCGGATTTTATCCGAGAACATATCGGTATGCAGTAAAGGAGGCAAATATGGCAATAACAAGGATGAGCGCCGTAACAGTCGCAGGACCTGTTGACAGGTTTGAACAGGTGATTGAAAAGTACATTTACGACAGGGATATTCATCTTGAGAACGCGATGTCCGTTCTGACAAACCGCGGCAGACTTCATAACTTTGAGGACGGCAATGAGTATGAGCAGATTGCGAAGGATGCGATGTCGGTCATTGAAATAGCGGGCTGTACCGCCGAACGTACTTCAAAGCTGCCGGAGGAAATGTCAGCGGAGGATATGCGCGGTTTTATTGACGAGGTAAATACAAAAATAGGGGCTGAAAAGCGCCGCGGAGAGGAAATAGCGGAGCGCATAGCGTCTAATGAGGCGGCGGCGGAAAAGCTCAGACTTATGCTGTCCGCCGACGTGGATTTAAGCAGACTGCTTAATTTTGAATTTATACAGTGCCGTTTCGGGCGTATACCGAAGACGGGATACAAAACGCTGATAACTTATCTTGACAGTCTTGAAACCTTTTTTATCGAAACTGCGCGTGACGATACGGACATATGGGGCTTTTATTTTGCCCCGAGGCTGAAGGCGCAGAAAATAGAGGAAGTTTTAGGCTCGCTCTACTTTGAGCCGGTCAGTATTCCGAAGGATTATAAGGGTACGCCGTCCGAGATACGCGGCTCGCTGTTGAGCCGGAACGAGGAGCTTAAAAAGGAGCTGTCACATCTTAACAGCCGTATGGCGGATATGATTTCAGGCTTTACAGACAAGCTGTGCGGTATTTACAATCTGGCGAAAAAGCGGCGTCAGTTTTCCGCTATAAGACGCAGCGCCGTACACAGCGACATGTTTTTTTACATTGTCGGCTGGATGGAGCAAAAAGAGGCGCGCGTTCTCGAACGGCAGATTACAAAATCGGGCGACGAGGTTATGATTTATCTGGAGGAACCCGAAAAGATAAAGGAAACGGAGCCGCCTACAAGGCTTAAGAACAATCCGGTATTCAAACCGTTTGAGATGTTTGTCAGAATGTACGGATTGCCAAGCTATAACGAGATTGACCCTACTCCGATACTGGCGATAACCTATATACTGTTTTTCGGTATCATGTTCGGAGATGTGGGTCAGGCGGCGGCGCTTGCGATAGCGGGCTTTCTCGTTTATAAAATAAAGAGGTGGGACCTCGGAGGAATTGTGGGTATAGTCGGTTTGTCGGGAGTGGCGTTCGGTTTTGTGTACGGCAGCTTTTTCGGAAATGAGGAGCTTATACCCGAGCTTTTGCACACAACGCCGGTGCAGCCTATGCAGCAGGCGATAACAATGCTTATCGCCACTGTGGCGATAGGAGCGGTTATAATAACATTCGGCATGGCGCTGAATGTTATAAACGCCGTAAAGCGGGGGGATATGGGAGAAATGCTGTTCGGACATAACGGAATAGCGGGAATTGTATTCTACGTAAGCGTGATTATCCTCGCGCTTAATATACTGTTTGAATGGGGAATACCCTCTGCGCCGATGGGAGCGCTTATAGCCGCGTCCGTGCTGGCGATGTACCTTTGCGAGCCTCTGTCCGAGCTTTTGAAGGGTAAAAAGGACTGGATGCCTAAGGACGGCATGTTCTTTGTAGAAAATCTTTTCGAGATGTTTGAGGTTATCCTGAGCTTTTTCACAAACACTCTGTCCTTCCTGAGAATAGGAGCGTTCGCAATTGTACACGTCGGTATGATGATGGTTGTCGAGACGCTTTCCCGGGGCGGCGGAGTCGGAGGAGTTATAGTCATGGTAATAGGCAACGTGATTGTCATGGCGCTTGAGGGGCTTATTGTGGGTATACAGGTACTGCGTCTGGAGTATTATGAGATGTTCTCACGTTACTTTACGGGACGAGGACGTGAATTTGTATCCCTTAAAGATAAATTTTAATTTATATAAGTATTTCGGAGGTAATAAAAATGTTAGTAAAGATTTTAGCAGGCTTAATCGCGCTGAGTGTAGCCGCGCCGTATGTATTGTACCGCTCAACGGGAAGGACAAAGGGCAGGGAGTGTATTCTTATGAATACCGTTATGTTTTTCAGCGCGATAGGTATCGGGGTTGTCTATTCGCTTGGCTGCGCTGTGCCGGCGTTTGCCGCGGGCGAGGACGCGGCGCTGTCCGTTGGCGACGGTCTCAGATATATAGGTATGGCGCTCTCTACCGGTCTTTCCGGCATAGGAGGCGGAGTGGCGGTGGCGTCGGCGGCTTCGGCGGCCATAGGCGCGATGAGTGAGAATGAAAAAATTATGGGTAAGACTCTTATATTCGTCGCTCTCGCGGAGGGTATCGCACTTTACGGTCTTGTTATTTCAATTCTCATTATGCCGTAAAAAAAGGGGCGGTAAAAAATGAAAATGTATTTGATAAGCGATAATATAGACACGCAGATTGGTATGCGTCTTGTCGGTATCGAGGGCTGCGTTGCGCATGACGCGGAAACCGTAGAAGCGGAGATAAAGCTGGCTGTCGCCGACAAGGAGCTTGGCATACTCATACTGACCGAAAAGGCGGGCGCGATGGTTAAGGACTATCTGAGGGAATTAAAGCTCAGTCTGCATACGCCGCTTATAATCGAAATACCCGACCGTCACGGCAGCCGTGATATTGCGGGCGCGATAAACAGTATGGTACAGGAGTCTATAGGTCTTAAAATATAATAAGGGAGGAAAAGACTGTGGAAACGAATAGTCTGACAGAGAAGCTGAATACTTTTACGTCGCTTGTACTGAAGGACGCCGAGCATAAGCGTGACGAGCTTATAGAAAAGGTCGAGCATGAATATACCGACCGTATGGGAGAAAAGGAAAACGAGCTTCTTAACGAGGCGTACAAGGGTATACAGAGCGGTATACACGAGGCGCATAAGGACGCGAACGCGCGCGTACTGCATGCGGAGCTGGAGGCAAAGAAAAGGCTGATACTGCGCCGTGAGGAAATAATCGACGAGGTCATGGAGGGAGCAAGGAGCAAGCTGAGCGACTTTATAAACAGCGGGGAATATGAGAAGTGGTTGCTGGATAAAATCGAGATAGCGCTGACGGAGCTTGGCAAAGGTTCAAAAATTGTTTACGTTTCTCCGAACGACATGAAGTACAGGGAGAAAATAGAGGCTCTTGACAATATGTTCCGCATAACCGTCGCGGTATCGGAGGAGAAGGAGTTTCTGGGCGGAGCGAAGGTGTACAATCCGGACAGGCGCATAGCCGTGGATTACTCTTTCGGGGAAATGCTCGGCGAGCAGAAACGCGCTTTTCTCCAGTCAAGCGGCTTGGCGCTTAAGTGACTGACTTTTTTGTGAAAGGAATTGACATAAATGGCTAATACGCAAGGTCGGATATACGGCATAAACGGTCCGGTTGTGAAGGTCATAGGCTCTGACGCGTTTGAAATGCAGGAAATGGTATTTGTAGGCAATGAGGAGCTTATCGGCGAGGTTATCGGTATAAACAACGACACAACCGTAATTCAGGTATACGAGGAAACAACGGGACTGAAAAAGGGAGAGCCGGTAATCGGCGCCGGAGGACCGCTGTCAATAACTCTAGCGCCGGGAATACTGTCAGATATTTTTGACGGTATCGAGCGTCCCTTAAAGGATATACGGGAGCTTTCCGGCTCGTTTATCGAACGGGGACTTAAGGTAAGCAGTATAGACGAAAAAAAGAAATGGCATATAGATATGCGCGTAAATGTCGGCGACTATGTTACAGGCGGCGACATAATCGCGGTCACTCAGGAAACGAGTCTTATAGAACACAGGATAATGATACCGCCGGAGGTAAGCGGAGCGCTTGAGTGGACTGTCGGCAGCGGAGAGTACACAATTTCCGATGTAATCGCAAAAGTAAAAAACGACGGTAAAACCACCGATATAACAATGAAACAAAGGTGGCCTATAAAGCGGGGCAGACCGTACGCAAAGCGTCAGCCTATATCAAAGCCGCTTGTCACCGGACAGCGAGTAATAGACTCTGTGTTCCCGCTCGCGAAGGGCGGCGCGGCAGCCATACCGGGAGGCTTCGGTACAGGAAAGACCATGACTCAGCATCAGCTTGCCAAGTGGTGCGACGCCGATATAATCGTGTATATCGGCTGCGGCGAGCGAGGTAA